>DASWYF010000024.1 GCA_036405135.1 Verrucomicrobiia bacterium
GTCTGTCCTTGATTTGAAAAATCGAGGACGACGACGAAGGACGAGAATGACGACGATTAGGCTATTGGAGTGGCTGGCGAGGGTTTCGATCTGGTGGGTGTGGACTGGTGGCTAGAGTGCCGCAGGACAGGATGCCATCGAGAAGAGGGAGCATCAAACGGACGAGACGGGAAGGCGGCTTCGGGGAACGAATTTAGAATTAAGAAAGATGAATGAAGAAAGGGGAAATTGGGGTATAGGACTAATAGGTTTTATGGGGCCAATAGAACCAATAGTCAGCGTAGGGGAAGCCGGTTCAGCCGAGAGCCGCTGTGGTGGGTGAGAAAAGGGCTGCCTCGAAACTTTCGAGGCAGCCTTGGGCGGCGGTTCTGGAGGCACTCCAGAAGAATCCTGGCAATAAGTGTAAAAAGAAATCGCTGTTTTCCGATAGGGAGGATATAGGGTACGAAGTGTTGTGCCGGGGAGAGGGGCTGTCACTATCTGTCAAGATTTGACGTGTTTGATGAATGGGTGGCGAGCGCATCCCTATAGGCAGTGTGAGTGATGTATCGGTGAGTGAACTGAGTGCCAATCGCAGAGAGCGTGTTTCCCGTGCCAGTCTGGTGCGGGGGCTGAGGCGTCTTTTTGTGCATGGGGTCTGGGTTTGGCGGGTGCTGGTGCTGATTAGTCTGCCGCTGGCTTTGTGTGCGGTGAGCCTGGACGAGTTGATGAATGGGGAGAAGATGACGCCGAAGAAGTTCGCCAGTTACTTCAAGGATTTCGAATATAAGTTTCATCCTGAGATCCAGCCGGTGGAGGTGTTTCTGGAAACGCGCAACGGGGATTGTGATGATTATGCATTGCTGGCGGACAAGGTGCTGCGGAAGCACGGGTTCACGACCAGGCTGGTCTCCATCCGCATGCCCGGTTTGCTGACACATGTGGTTTGCTACGTGAACGAGGAAAAGGTTTACTTGGACTTCAACAACCGGGTTTATCTTACACGGACCGAGCGTTGCGATCCTGACCTGCGCGTGATAGCGCAAAGAGTGGCGAAATCGTTTGAAGCCAACTGGACATCGGTTTCCGAGTTCACTTACAGCGAAGGGGTGAAGGAACTGGTGAAGACCGTTTCGAAAACGGATGTTTACGCCGACAAGGAAGAGGACAAGAAGGCGGAGGCCGCTGTGACTGCACCGGCGAAGAAGAAAATAGTGATCGATTTTTGAACCAAACTGACGATGAAAGACAACATCGAGCAAAGAATGATGGCGCTGTTCGGGACTGTGGCCGCGTTGTTGATATTGGTGGCGGTCGTGGCGCTGAAAAACGTGAGCGAAGCGGAGCAGGCGAGCGATTGGGTGAATCATACGCATGAAGTTATCCAGGAGTTTGTGGCGATCGAGGCGACTTTGCAGACGGCGGAGGCGAACTTGCGCAATTACGTCATCTCCGGTGATGGGCGAGATCAGGCGGCTTATCGCGAAGCGTTTTCAGAGGCGGTCGAACATTTGGCTGTGGCCAAATCAATGACGAAGGATGACCCGCGCCAGTTGGAGCGGGTGAACGAGTTGGAGGGATTGGTGGGCAAGCGGGTGGAGTTCGCCCGGGGGTTGGTGACGGCCTACAATGAACAGGGCTTTGGGGCAGCCAAGCAATTGATCGCGGCGGATGCGGCGGATGAGACGTTGCCTGCCATCAAGAAGCTGGTGGTCCGGTTGAAGGAGGAGGAGGCGCAGTTGTTGCAGCAACGGGACCGAGATAATTTTCAGCAGGCCCAATCCACGCGTTGGACAGTGTATGTGGCGGCGGCGGTAAATGTCGCCCTGATCGGTCTGGTCTTCTGGCTCATCAAGGATGATCTGAAGGCACGTCGCCGCGCGGCTGAAGCCATGCGGATGGCGAATGAGCAACTTGAAGAAAAGGTGACTGCGCGCACTGAGGAGATCATCAAGATCAACGAGACGCTGACTTTGGAGAACTTGGAACGCAAATGGTCGCAGTCGATCCTTGAACGCCAGTTCCGGCACTTTGAGCAGATACTGCATTCCATCGGCGATGCCATCTTTGTCATCAGCCGCACGGGGCGAATCATCCGGGTGAATCCTCCCGCAGCGAGGATGTGCGGGAGGAGGGTGAACGAACTGATCGGCGAACCGCTGGCGAGTTTGGTGGTGCCGAAGGAAAATGCGGAAGTGTCCCCATTTGTGACGGCTCTGAAGGAAGGGCGGGATATCGTCGGTGTGCAGGCGACTTTGTTGGTTCAGGGAGGTGCGGACATCAATGTGACTGTGCGGGGATTTCCGGTGAGGGACAACGACAAGGTGGTGGGTTCGGTGGTGGTTTGTGAGAAAAGCTAGGTTGGACGTTTGAACGGGGTGGAGCTAATATGGAGAGAATGAAAGTGGCGTTCAAAGAATGGGCAGTGGTGGTAGATGCCTTGGGTAGCGGTGAGCAGATCATCATTCTGCGCAAGGGCGGGATCAGCGAAGGGCGGGGTGGTTTTCAGGTGGAACATCCGCGATTCGTTTTTTGGCCCACGCTGTTTCATCAGCAGCGGGACAATGTGATTACATCGGCGCAAAAACGTTTTGATGAAATCGCGCCGGGTTTGCCTTCACCTGAAATCTTGCGGCTGGAGTACTTTGCTGAAGTGGCGCATTGGGAGCGATTGGAGTCGTTGGAGGCGGCGAAACGGTTGCAGGGCCAGCATATCTGGCGAGAGGAAGTGATCGCCGAGCGGTTTGACTGGGGCAAACAGAAGGCGATATTTGCCCTGGCGGTGAGGGTACATCGGCTGGCGCAGCGGATTGAATTGCCCGTACGCCCCGAATATGGCGGCTGCAAATCATGGATTGAACTGGTGGAGGATATCTCCACGGACGGTTCCCAACCGGTGCTTACAGAGGCGGCTTTCGCCGAAAAGTTGAAGCGATTCAAGCAGGCTTTGGAAACGGTTTCAGCCTAGGCCAATATTTTTCAATCCCGTGAAAAAACTGCCACAGATCATCCTGGCTTCCGGTTCGCCCCGGCGTTCCTCGCTGATGCGGCTGTTGAGGGTCGATTTCTCGGTCGTGGTCTCCAAGGCGGAAGAATGTGATGCGTCTCATTTCACGCCGCATGAGGTTTGTCAGTTGAATGCGCATCGCAAGGCAAGGGCGGTGGCCAAACATCACCCTGATGCCCTGGTCATCGGTGCGGATACAGAGGTGGCTTTGGATACGGAGATTTTCGGCAAGCCGGGCGACAAGAAGAAGGCTGAAGAGATGCTTTTGAGGTTGGAGGGGAAGACTCATGAAGTGGTGACGGGAGTGTGTCTTTTGCAATTACGCAATCATCAGGAACGCCTTTTCACGGTCAGCACGCGGGTGAAGTTTCACCCTCTTAACCGCAAACAGGTGCGAGAATATTTGAAAGACATCAATCCAATGGACAAGGCGGGTGCTTATGCCATTCAGGAGCATGGAGAATTGTTAGTGGAATCGATCGATGGCTCGCTGACCAATGTGGTGGGATTACCGGTGGAGGCATTGCGGGAAGAGCTGGCGAAGTGGTCAGGCAAGGTCTTGGCTGGGGGATGGAGAGAATGATAGGGCCGATTGACCGGAAAGCGGGGTCAATTTTTGCAAACCCCTGATTTTCAGGACATCAAGCGGGGAAAAATGGCCCGGGAGGAGTACGACATTGTTTGACATCTCCGGAGGAAACTGGCATTTAACGAACCCGTGATTCGCACACGCTCAGCCATCGCATCCGCAGGTTTCGGGAGTTACTCCCAGACTGCAGGAGGATTGGGAAACAAAGTGGTTAAAATAGAGGGGCGCTCACGCTGAACATGTCCACTCACCCGCCAGAGGAAGAGTATAAATATTGGGCGTTCATCAGCTACAGCCACGCCGATCAGGCATGGGCGGACTGGCTGCATAAATCGCTGGAAACCTATGGTGTGCCGAAGGTTCTGGTGGGTCGCACCTCCAAGGTAGGTGTCGTTCCCAAGCGGGCATACCCCATTTTCCGCGATCGTGATGAACTGCCAAGTTCGGCTGACTTGGGCGAGAAGTTGACCCAAGCGCTGATGCAATCGCGCTTTCTTATCGTAGTCTGCTCCCCGCGCGCCGTGGCTTCCCGGTGGGTGAATGAGGAGATCAAGTCCTTCAAATCCATTGGTCGCGAAGACCGGGTGTTGTGTCTCATCGTCGATGGTGAACCTTACGCTTCCGAGCATCCTGAGTTGGGCCTGGAAGAGTGCTTCCCGGAACCGGTGCGTTACAAGGTGGATGCGAACAAGCGCATCACTGAGGAACGCACGGAACCGATCGCGGCGGATGCGCGACGCGGCAAGGATGGTCGTGAGAATGCGAAGTTGAAGTTGCTCGCCGGCATGTTCGGCGTGAACTTCAGCGACCTGAAGCAGCGTGATGCAGAGCGCCGCCATCGCCGCATGCAACTCGCGATGGTGGTCGTCATGCTGGTGATGTGCGGCTTCCTGGTGCTGGCTGGTCAGGCTATTTTGGCGAAGAAGGAAGCAGAAGGGAATCTCGTCCAGGCGAAGATTCAGGAACAACGCGCCAACGAGGAGCGGCAGAAGGCTGACCGTGCGCGTGAGATGGCGGAGAAGGCCCGTAACGACGCGGTGAACGCCCTGAAGAGCGAAGAAATCCAACGCAAAGCGGCAGAGGCGGCGAATGAAGCGGAAAAACTGGCCAAGAGTGAGGCTGAAAAGTCCGCCAAGCTCGCCACCGAGCGCCTTGCCGAAACCGAGATAGCGCGTCGCGAGGAAAAGAAACAGCGCGAGGCTGCAGACGCGGCCAAGCAGGCTGCGGAAGAAGCGGCGACAGTCGCCCAACGGGCGCGTGATGCTGCCCAGGAAAGCGAGCGCAAAGTTTCCCGCGCCTTGTCCGTTTCGTACTTCGTCGAAGCCAGCCGTCTCATCGGGGACAACCGCCAGCCGCAAGGCATGGCCTATCTCTCCCGCTCTCTGAATCTGGATGCAGACAATGCTTCGGCGCAGGCGCGGGTGTTGTCCCTGTTGGCGAACCAGAACTGGCCCTTGCCCCGCTATGGAATTTTGAAGCACGAAGCTCCGGTGCAGATGACCCGTTTCAGCCCGGATGCCAAGAAATTGCTGACCGTGGCGGGCAATGATGTCCTGGTCTGGGATGCCAGCGGCAAAGAACCCAAATTGCTGAAAACGCTCAAGCATTCCAAGCCGGTGCGTTACGCCGCTTACAGCCCGGACGGCAAGCTGTTCATCAC
Source organism: Verrucomicrobiia bacterium (assembly GCA_036405135.1). Classification (NCBI taxonomy): domain Bacteria; kingdom Pseudomonadati; phylum Verrucomicrobiota; class Verrucomicrobiia; species Verrucomicrobiia bacterium. The sequence goes on from DASWYF010000024.1 coordinate 5,236, forward strand.
CACCGCGGATGATGGCAAGGCGCAGCTCTGGAATGCGGACGATGAATCGAAGGTAGGCCCCGCTTTGGATCACAAAGATTGGGTATATGCGGCACAGTTCAGCGCGGACAGCAAACTGGTCATCACGGCCTCTCATGATAAGAGCGCACGTGTCTGGCACACAGCGACGGGGCAGCCGGCCACGGATTACTTACGGCAGAGCGGGTCCGTCCGCTGGGCATCTTTAAGTGGCGATGGTAAATTCGCGGTGACGACATCGGACAGCACGGCACAGGTCTGGGACGTGGCGAAAGGCCAGCCCTATGGTCCCGCACTGACCCATGATGGCGGGGTCTATTATGCGGCTTTCAGCCCGGATGGGAAATTCATCGCCACCGCATCTGGTGACAAGACCGCGAAGATATGGGGCATGAGCAACACCAACGCGGCCCAGGTGTTAAAGCATAACGACTGGGTAAATCAGGTGAAGTTCAGTCCTGACGGGCGCTATGCGGTGACCTGTTCAAGCGATGGGACCGCCAAAGTCTGGGAAGTGCCGACAGGCAAGCAACTCGGCCAGACGATCCAGCACGGGGCGGCCATCAACATGGTGGCCATCAGCCCCAACGTGCGGATGATCGCCACGGCGTCGGCAGACCGCACGGCCCGATTGTGGGATCTCAAGACGGGCCTGCCGCTCAGCGAACCGATGGAACTGAACGGCGAGGTGAAGTGGGTGGATTTCAGTTACGACGGCCTTTGGCTCAGCGTTGCGGGTGCGGATGGTTCGGTGCGTGTTTGGAGCGCGGTTGACCGGCGGCCCCTTTCACTCGCGCTCAACCACGACACCTCGCTGTTTCAAGCCGTTTACAACCGGGCGGGTGACCGTGTGCTGACGGTGGCTGATGACCGGACGGTGAGGGTTTGGGACACAGCCACGGGCCAGCTCATCGGCACGCCGATGAAGCACGATTATCGTGTGACCACGGCGATCTTCAGTCCCGATGGGAAGTTTGTGGCAACGGCATCAGACCGTTATGCACGAGTTTGGAAATCGGATACAGGGGAAGTCGTGGGACAGCCGATGATGCATGACCGTCAGGTGAACACGGTCGCTTTTCGGAATGACGGGGTGGTGCTTTTGACGGCATCCGAGGATGCCACGGCGAAACTTTGGAATGCGGCGGACGGAAAGCAGATCGGTGCCACCATGCAGCATGACCGGGCCATCCGCATGGCTTCGTTCAGCTCCGATGGCAAGCTGGTGCTGACGGCCTCGGCTGACAAGACGGCAAAAGTCTGGAATGCCGCCACCGGCCAGCCCAAGGGTGCTGTGTTCTCGCACAAAGGCGAGTTGCGGGCCGCAGTGTTCAGCCCTGATGGACGCATGGTGGCTACGGCCTCAGATGACCGTACGGCGCGGGTTTGGCTGACAGACAGCGGAGAAGCGCTTACGCCGGAGTTGCGGCATGATGCACCCGTGAACGCGGTGGCTTTCAGCACCAAGCAACGGTTTGTGGTGACAGTCTCTGATGACCGCACAGCCCGTGTCTGGACCGCCGATGCAGGCAAGCCGGCAGCGGAACCTTTGCGGCATGATTCGGAAGTCAAGGCCGTGAGTTTCAGCTCCAATGGATATTTCCTGGTCACCGTTTCGAAATCTAACGCCGCCATGGTATGGGACACGGCCAGTTGGAAGCCCGTGGCAGAACCGCTTCAGCATGGCGGTCTGGTGCGTGATGCAGGATTCAGCCAGGATGGACGGTTCATCGTGACTGCTTCCGAGGACAAAACCGCGCGTCTCTGGCTAGTGGCCCTGCCGGGCACAGTGCCCGAGTGGTTCCGCCAGTTGACCGAAGGTGTGGCCGGTTATCAATTGGGTGAGGAAGGTGGTGCCAATGCATTGCCTGACTCGGCAGTCAGCATCGCAACCGTGCGGAACGCGATCAGTAATGCTCCAGCGGAAGATATGTTTGCCAACTGGGCCAAATGGTATCTGAGTGAACCAGTGGATCGCTCCGTCATGGCATTTGCCAAACTCCCGACCAGGGATTACCTCGCACAGCGGCTGGCAGCAGATGATGCCGCGATCGACAACGTGCTGCTCGTTCAGCCGAATAATGCACTGGCTTTGGCACGATATGGCCGCAACTTGAAAGATGCCGGTGCGGCGGACTATTTCACAAGCCTGGCCGTCAAGTATGAGCCGCAAAATCCCGAGGCGCTCTGGCTACGGGCGGGTGTCTTGCAGGCCGCCAACCAGTTCGAGCCGGCTTATGAACTGATGAGCAAAGCCATGTCCGTTGACCCCAGGGCAACGGCTGTGATCGGCAAGGAGGGGGCCGAGATCGATCTGCGGAATCGTGATAATAATCTTTCCCGCGGTTGGTTGCCGAAAGGCTGGGTGGATCGCAACCGCACATTGGCCATGAGTGTCGAATACACCAAGCTCCCGGAAGGCCCCACGGCGGGCACAACTGCGCTCGGTATCAAGACCACCGGCAGTGTGACTGTGCAAAGCCAGCTTGCCGGCCCACGTTTTGTAGTTCGCAATCGAGAGCGGCAGACAGTCCGTATCTGGGCCAAATCCGACAAAAATACTTCATTCCTCCTGTCGGCACGCTCTTTCCTTGACCCGAATGAACGGGCCTTTGATCTGAATATCCGTCCTACGGACAAGTGGCAGGAATTCAAAGTGACGGTGACACCGCAAAAGGATTTTGCCGGTGAAGTGCTGCTGCTCATCCCGGGAGATGGTTCCGTGCAGATTGGCGGCATCCAGGTGACGAAGGAATAAAGACGCCTTTATTTGACGCCCCGTAGGACCTCCCTTAGTTTCCTCTTGTGGTTCAGACGTCATCCACCCATTCCGACCGCAATTCCTGGTTCCGGCTGCCCGGACGGATGATCCGGCTGTATCTGGATCTGGTGGGCAGAGCAATCATCGGGTTCGCGGAGACAGCTCGCGGGTTGGGAGCCTTCGCGCTCATCACCTTGGGAACCACCCTTTCCAAGTTCGGCTTCGCCAAGGCTGTGATCCGTCCGCTGATCTTCAGCCAGATTTATGAATCGGGGCTTAAACTGCTTCCCATGATTGCGTTTCTGGGCGTAGCGTTGGGGTTTGTCATCATCGGACAGACGGTGGCGCTGCTGACCAGCGTGGGCGCACAGGGTTTCACGGGACCGGTGATGGTCGCCGTGGTCGTTCGCGAGCTGGGACCTCTGACTACGGCGCTGATTGTGCTGGCTCGCGTGGGCACCACTACGGTCATCGAACTGGGCATGTCCCGCGCCACGGGTGAGATCGAGGCATTGGAGGCTTTGGGCATCGATCCCATCCATCTGCTGGTGGTGCCGCGGGTGATCGGAAAGGCCGTAAGCATCTTTGCGCTGACGATCTATCTGATCCTCATCGCACTGATCAGCGGTTACGCCTTTGTGATGGTGCAGAACGTGCCGCTGACACCGGCCGCATATGTTGAGCAGCTTGCCATGGCGTTGACCTGGCAGGATTTTGTGCTGGTGGCTCTAAAGACACTTTCTTTCGGAGCGATCATCGCGGTCGTGACCTGTTATCAAGGATTGGCCCAGCCATTGCGACTTGAGCAAGTCGCCCCGGCGACCTCCCGCGCAGTGGTGGCGGGGACCATCGGTTGTGTCCTGATAGACGCCATTTTCATCACGCTATTCTTGTTCCTCTAAGCCATGGCTGACACCCTGCCCAAAAAAGAATCATCGGTCTGTGTGAAGCTGGAAGCAGCGGATCTGGGCCTGGAAGGCTGGGATGACAAGCCGCTGTTGAAGGGGGTGAATTTGCAGGTGAACACCGGCGAATTCTGGGTGGCAGGGGGGATGCACCGGAGCGGCAAGAGCACGTTGCTGGCTTCCGTGGCCATGTTGCAGAAGCCTTTGGCCGGAAAAATCGAGGTCTTCGGTGTGGACCCCTGGAAAGTAGACGAGGCGAAATTGATGAAGCAACGCTTGCGCGTGGGGCTGGTCTTCGAGGCTGGCGCACGCTTGCTGCACAAGCTGTCTATCGCCGAAAATGTGGCGTTGCCACTGTGCTATCATCAAGACTGCCGGATGGAAGAGGCACAGGAACGGGTTGCCGAACTGCTCAAGTTCACGGGCGTGGAAACCATGGCCCGTCAACTGCCAGGTGGACTGACGCGGACCTACCGCCAACGGGCCAACCTGGCACGCGCATTGGCCATGTCACCAGAGTTGCTCTTACTGGACAATCCGCTCGCGGGCATGGATTTCAGCGAGCGTGCCTGGTGGCGCGAGACGGTAACTGACTTGGGGCGAGGACATCCGATTGTCGGGAACCGTCCGATGACGATCATCGTGGTGACGAACCACTTGACCCCCTGGGTCGCAGAAGATCGGCATTTTGCCTTGTTGCATGAGAACACATGGCGGCAGATCGGCGGAATGGCGGAATTGCACGCCAGCCGTGAAACGTCCCTGCGCGATGTGCTGGATGAAAAATTAAAAGACTGATCAATCTTATGGCCTTGCAGGATCTGACACCCCGGCTGCGTACCCGGTTAAGCCGTCTCGAATGGACGGTGGGCCTCTTTGTGGCGTTGGCGACTTTGCTGTTGTTGACGGGCTTCGCCCTTTACTTCCGGAACACGGCGGAGAAGCGCGGCTGGTTCAAAACGAAGGTGACGTATTTCACGTTTGTGAGCTCAGCGGCGGGGCTAAAAGTGGGTGATCCCATCAAGCTCATGGGATTCGAAGCGGGCAATATCACTGCCATCCGCGCCCAGCCGCCGGAGGATGCCTGGTTCAACGTCTATGTGGAATTTGAAGTCATGGAGCCGCACTTCGGCTATCTCTGGACGACCGGTTCCGTGGCAAAAGTGGCGGCTGACGGTTTTCTCGGAAATCGCTACATCGAAGTGACCAAAGGCACCGGCGGCACGGCGACTTACGAGCAGAAACAGGTGACCAACTGGTTTTTCGGGCAACGAGTCAAGACCGTCGCCACCTCCATCTGGAATCCCAATGCACTCGGAAAAGACAAAGGCGCCTACGAACCCAGAAAACTGGACTCAAAGTATTGGCTGCCCGTGGAAGAGGCCCCCGCCATCAATGACCGGTTGGAAAAACTCGCCAAACAGGTGGAAGATGCGCTGCCGAACATCCTGAACCTGACGAACCAGCTCGCAGCCACGCTGAACAGCAGCAGCGCGGCGATGTCGAATGCGAACAACATCGTGGTGGATATCCGTCCCGTGGCCTCCAACATCGTCTTCATAACCGAAAACCTCAAAAATCCCAAGGGGTCTTTGGGTGAATGGCTGATCCCGACGAATATCAGCGGTGAACTGGAACTCACCATCACCGCCGCCAAGAACACGTTGACGAACGCCAATGTGGTCATGACGCAACTGGACAAGACATTGGTCACGGCGAACACCACCGTCGGTTCCGTGAACCAGATCGTGACAAATGCGAACGATCATGTGGCATTGCTGGTCTCAAACTTGAACGTGTCCCTGACACACCTTGCTTCCATCACCAGCAATCTGAACGCGCAGGTCCAGGCGAACACGAACATCCTCTCGGAAATATCCTCCACTGTGACGAATGCCGACATCATGCTGCAGGGACTGCGCAAACATTGGTTCCTGCGGGGTGCCTTCAAAGAAGACAAGCCGAAGGATGAGAACAGGAGCAAGGGAACCAATGCGCCCACACGCGGGCCCTTGATACCCAAGGTGCGGGAACAGTGGCAGTGAGACTTACTGTTTCAAACCAGTTGCCACCGTCTCCTGTGCCCATTCCGGTTTTTCAGTCTCGAACATCACGCGCTGTCCGGTAAGCGGATGATTGAGACTCAGCTTCCACGCGTGCAGGCACATGGGCCGGTCATTCACGCTGATGGTCTGCGTGTCGCCCAGATTTTTCCCAGGGAGATACACTTGATCACCGCTGATCGGATGCCCCAGTTCCCACAGATGCACGCGGATCTGATTGGTGCGCCCGGTGAGCGGACGTGCTTCCAGCAGCGAGGTGCCATCAGGCAGTCGGGTAACGACCCTGAATTCAGTTCGCGAAGGAAGCCCGTTGGGTTCATCTACTTCCCGATGGCCGACTTCACCGGGTTCAATGCTGATGGGGGCATCACAGGAAAAAGAGTTTTCCTTTGGATGGCCCAGAGCTTTGACAAGATACGTCTTCTCCACCTCCCCGCGGGCGAACTGCGGTTGGAGCCTGCCTGCGAAATGGCGTGTGCGGGTGAAGATGATGAGGCCGGTGGTATTGGCATCCAGACGATGCGCCGGGCGCGGTTTCTGCGGATGGTAAACAGTGTGGAGTATGCTGAGCAGCGTGTTGCGATTGAATCGTCCGCTCGGATGCAGAGGAAGAGGGGCGGGCTTGCTCACCACGATGATGGCTTCATCTTCATGCATGATGCGGATGTCTGCCCGCACATCGGGTTCGGTGATCGCCGGCAGCAGGTGCAGATAGCGTTCACCCGTGCGGACAACATGTTCGGCGGTCACAGGCAGACGCAGGTTGTTCAGGATGCGGCCTTGTGACAGCAAACCGAGCCATTCTTCACGCGGCACATGCCGCAGGATGGCGCAGAGGAAATCGAGAACGGTCTGTCCGTCGCAGGCAGGAGGAACACTGACGGGGCGGTGGTTGTCATAGGCCACACTGCCGGGCAGGGGAGTGGTGGCCTTGAAAATATCCGCATGCCGTTTGGCGATGCTTTCGGCCATCTGCTCCTCGGTCGTTTTGAAGCAGTATGGACAGGACTTGGATGGGATATATCGTGCGTCTTCCTGGTCTGCACCGGTCAAAGGTGTAAGGCAGTTGAAGCACTGGGATGAATCCGTTTCCTGCAATGCCGGGTCAACACCGACGCGTTGATCGAAGACGAAGCATTCGCCGTCGTAATGCTCCCCGCCGCATTCTTCGAAGTATTTCAGGATGCCGCCATCAAGCTGGTAAATCTGGGAAAAACCTTCCCGCTCCATGAAAGGGCCGGCCTTTTCACAACGGATGCCGCCCGTGCAGAACATCACGATGGGCTGCTCCTTCATGCTGTCGGGCAACTGCCGCACGGCATCCGGAAACTGGCGGAAATTATCGATGCCGATGGGCAAAGCTTTGCGGAAGGTGCCGAGCTTCACTTCGTAATCATTGCGCGTATCAAGCAGCGTGACGGGGCGACCTTCATCCAACCATTGCTTCAGCTCTTTCGCGGAGAGCTTGGGTGAAGTCCGTCTGGCCGGATTGATACCTTCCACTCCGAACGCGATGATCTCCTTTTTGATGCGGACAAGCATCCGGGAAAAAGGCTGGTGATCGCTTTCACTGTATTTCGGCGTGAGCTTTTCGAGGCCGGGAATGCTGCGAAGCCCGGCGACCAGTTCATCGATATCCGCGCGCTCACCAGCTACGAACATGTTGATGCCCTCGGTGCTCAGGAGAATGGTGCCTTTGAGACCCTTGGACTTGCATTGGGCGATGAGGTTTTCCCGCAGCGATTTGAGATCGCTGAGCTCGGCAAACTGATACGTCGAAATGTTCGTGATAACGGCCATTTTTACAGGGTGGAGATAATGGCGGGAAGGGGAGTTGTGGCAAGGACGGAATGTGGAAACGAGGGCGCATGTCCATCACAGCAGGCTTGTGTTTTGCCCGGACTTTACTACGCTGCGTCTGGCGGTCGGTCAGGTTCCAGCGAAGTGCCGGGATTCAGACTGACTGAACAAGGAGTATGCCGTGGAAGCTGAAACACTCGAACGCATAGAAAATGAGGCCCGGGCCAAGATGACCTGGGGTGAATCTCCCGAATCAGTCATGACGTATATCCAACTTCAGGGCGTCGAGGCAGCCGATGCCCTGGTGATGATGGATTCCCTCAAAAAGGAGCGTGCAGCCAATGTCCGCGCTGAAGGCATCCGCAAGATATGCATCGGCAGCGCCATGATCGCCGCACCAATAGCTTACCTCATCGTTAGTCTTGTGATCGGAGTGGTATTGATGAAGTTGATGGCAGTTTTGATTCTGCTTGGACTATGGGGCGTGTGGAAAGTGATCGGGGGTTGCATCAACATCTTTGCGCCGAACTTCGGGAATGAAGATCTGTCGCAATAGACTTGCAGGCGGACATGCTCTGGTGTGCTTTGGAATCAAAAATAGTGGTTATCTTCCAAACCATTTGACACCTGCACACCCTTATGACAATGATTTGTTCACAGTGGTTGTGCCGGTGTGGCGGAATGGCAGACGCAGTTGACTCAAAATCAACCGCCCCAAAGGCTTAGGGGTTCAAGTCCCTTCACCGGCACCACTCTCTTCTCCAAGACTTTTTTCCGTCTCAAACATCCAGCACAATTTATTTTACATCGGGCTTGCCCAACGCCCGGCGGAGAATGTCTGCAAGTTGATTGGGCGAGTAAGGCTTGGACAGAAAGTGAATGCCGATCTCGCCTAGGTTCTGTTCGCTGAGTGTGTCCGGGCTGTAGCCCGTGGAGAGAACGACCGGGAGTTTTGGTTTGTCCTGCCGGACGGTTTCAGCCAGTTCATGTCCTGTCATGCCTTCGGGCATGACCATGTCGGTAAGCAGAAGCTCGATGCGTTCTTTTTCTTTTTTCCACACTTCCAGGGCAGCAACACCGTTTTCGGCTTCCAGCACAGTGTAGCCCAGACGTTCAAGCAGTCGGCGGCACAGGTTGCGGACGGCCACTTCATCTTCCACTAACAAGACACACTCGTTGCCGGACGCCATTTTAGTGGCGATTTTTTTCTCTTCCTTGGCTGTTGCCGGTGTGGTGCTGGCAGGCAGATAAATGGTGAAAGAGGTGCCATGGCCCAATGTGGATTGCACATCCACCCAGCCACCGTGCTGTTTCATGATGCCGTAGACAGTGGCCAGCCCCAGACCAGTTCCTTTGCCCGGCTCCTTGGTCGTGAAGAAAGGCTCGAAGATGCGTTGCAGGATCTCCGGCGGAATGCCCGTGCCGGTATCTTGAGCTGTCAGACAAACATACGAGCCGTCATGCGCTTCCGTCAAATCGGTGGAAGTGATGCTGCGACGGATGACCTTGTGTGTGCGCAAGGTCAGTGTGCCGCCTTTCGGCATGGCGTCCCGCGCATTGACGGCGAGATTCATGATCACCTGTTCCAACATTGACTGGTCAGCTTTCACGGAAGGTATGGAAGGGCTGTATTCGCAGTGAAGCGTGATGGGTTCACCAAGCACACGCTGTAGCATGCGGGTGATGTCGCTGACCGCTTCATTCAAATCCACTTCCCGGACTTGCATCGGTTGCTTGCGGCTGAAGGCCAGCAACTGGCGTGTGAGGCTGGCTGCGCGATCAGAGGCGCGCGCTACCTCCCGCAACGCTTCATGATGTTTGGAATGGAACTCGACATCTCCGAGCATCAGCGCGGCGTGCCCATGTATCACGGTCAGGAGATTGTTGAAATCATGGGCCACTCCGCCGGCCAGCTGGCCGATGGATTCCATCTTCTGCGCCTGCCGCAACTGCTCTTCCAGATGGCGGCGTTCGGTCACATCCCTCGCGATGCATAAAATACCAGTCACCATTTCCGCATCACGGATAACCGTGCTCGTCACTTCCAAAGTCACGTACCCTGCGCCGTGATTGGCCTGCAGCCGCAACTCTATCGGAGGCGGGTTTTTCCCCGATAAAGTCTGCTGTATCCAATCCTTTGCCGCCGACAAATTCTCAGGATGGATGAACTCGATGAAAGTCTTGCCGAGGCATTGCTCGCGCGTCCATCCGGACATTGTCTCACACGCGTTGTTCACAGAGCTGACGTGGCCCTCCGGAGTGAGGGTAAAGATTCCGTCGCGCGCGTTCTCCACCAGTTTGCGATAAAGTTCTTCCGATTGGCGGAGAGCCTGCTCGGCTTCACGGCGCGCCTGGCGTTCTGACATCTCCTGCAAGGCGCGTTGGATGGCGGGGACCAGGCGATCAAGGCGTTCCTTCATCACATAGTCGGTCGCGCCCTGTTTCAAGGTCTCTATCGCCAGTTCCTCCCCCAGGGAGCCTGTGACGAAAATGAAGGGAAGATCTGGAGAATGTGCGCGGGTTAACTGAAGGGCTGCTGATCCCGAAAAACGCGGCAAAGCATAGTCCGCCAGGATGATATCCGGCGGCCGGCTGTGGAGCTGCTCCTGAAATGATTCAGGAGTCTCTACGCGTACCATCTCAGCGGCAAGCGAACCACGCTCCAATGCACGTCCGATCAGTTCCGAATCGAGCGGATTATCCTCGACACTAAGTATCTTAAGTTTGGCTCCCATAATATGGTAGCCGGGTTGCAACTACGCCCCTCTCCTGCAACAAACAGTGCTGCCTATCCCCTTAAATGTGCATGCTGGAGTTCGAAAAAAATTAAATCCCGCATGCACCGCGTCATCCGATGTTTCGCATCGTTGTCCCAACCGCGGTAGCCGGAAGATAGACTGGTATTGCCAAATTGAAAAGTGAAGATGCTGGTCAGAAATTGTTTTTTAACCGCGAGACAAGGAAGATTCAGCCGCGTCACGGCACGCCTCCGCCACCCTGTCCAGCTCCTCGAGAAAGGCTTCGCGCCGCTCTTCGGGCAGGGCGGAGAGGATGTCCGTCTGCAGTTCAACGGCAAGCAGCCGCAGCTCCTCGTATTTCTTTTTGCCAGCCGGTTTGAGCTTGATGCGATAGGCGCGGCGGTCGGTTTCGTGCCGTTTCCGTTCCACCCATCCAGCTTTTTCCATGCGCTCCAGCAGCGAGGCAATGGTGTTGGGATCGCTGCTCATCGCTTCCGTGAGCTGGCATTGGGTCATGCCCTTCGGATCGCCTTCCAACAGGCTGCGCATGGCGGTAAATTGATCCGGGGTGGCACCCGTGTGGGATATGCGGCGGCGGAATGCCTGATTCAAACCATACCAAGCCCGGCGGAGCAGGGGAGGCAGGCGCCGTCGCCCTGGTGAATCTACAGCCTTGGTCTCGGCATCCATTTTTTGCGGAACAGCTTTCATGCTTCTCGACTGTCATGCAGGAATAATACGTATAGGTACTATTTTTGTTGCGCGACTGGTTCAGATGTAGAATAGTGCCTCAACTCTTGGAAGAAAATTGCTGTCTCAAGCGGAAATTTTCTACCCAGTGACGACGTCTAACTATTTAAATGGCCAAACCGCCCATGAAACGTCACGTAGCGTTCTTGACTGGAACTTTCGCAGTCGCTCTCTCCCTCTTGTCGCCCATCACCTCCGCCTCGGCTGCAGTTGGCGGCTGGTTGAACTGGCGCGGTCCCAACCAAAACGGCACTTCCGATGAAAGAGGCCTGCCCGATGCCCTGGACCCGAAGAAACCGCTCTGGGTGGCGAATTTCCGCGGCCAATCCACGCCGGTCATCGCCGATGGCAAGCTCTACATCATGGGCTACATCGACAACGGCCCGGATCTCCAAGAAGGTGTCACGTGCTTTGATGCTGAGACGGGCAAGCAGCTCTGGCAGCATCTTTTCAACGATTTCATCAGCGACATAATCTACCTCCGTTACGCCACCTCGGCCCCGACGATCGATCCCGAGACGGGCAACGTGTTCATCCAGGGGACGCAAGGCATCTTCGCCTGCTTCACGCCGGATGGTAAATTGCTGTGGAAGCACTCCTTGATGGAGAAGCTCGGACGCATGACGTTCCCGAACGGCCGCACACCGTCGCCGTTGATCGATGGGGATTACGTCATCACCCGCTACATCACCAGCAACTGGGGCGCGCAAGGAGCTGCTGGTGATCGCTTCTACGCTTTTGACAAGAAGACTGGCGAACTCGTCTGGGCCTCCAGCCCGGGTGACCGTCCGCGTGATAACTCCTTCTCGTATCCTTTCCTCTCCTGGTATAAGGGCTATCGCGTTTTCTACACCGCCGTGGGGGATGGCAGCGTGGCTTGCATCAATGCCCGCACCGGTGAACCGATTTGGCGCGTGAATCTTTTCAAGGCTGGTATCAACGCCACCGTCTGCGTGCATAATAATGACAAGGTCATCGCTGTGTTCGGCACGCCGTATGAGCCGGGCCAGATGGTGGCCCTGAAGATTCCTGATGTGATGCCGAAACCCGGTGCGGCCGGTCCGGTGGTGGTGGAGCGGTCAGAAGTCGAATTGTGGTCCAATCCCGGTCTCTCCAGTTCCGCCAGTTCGCCGATTTTGGCCGGGGACCGTGTGTATCTGGTGAAGGAAAAGGGCGAGCTTTCTTGTGTGGATGCGAAAACGGGCAAGGTGCTGTGGAATCTCCAGCTCGGCATCGAACAGCGCAATGCCTGCCCGCTGTACGCAGATGGCAAGCTGTATGTGCCCATCTTGGATGACCCAGACACCAAAGGTGACAAGGCCGGCGAAGGTACCAGCGAAGCCGGCACGAAAGGCGGCTTCTACATCATCAAACCGTCGGATGCCGAAGGCAAGATCATCAACAAGGTGAGTCTCGACGGCCGCTGCTTCGGCTCGCCGACAGCTTATAACGGCAAAATCTATGTGCAGACCGCCGAGAAGCTGTATTGCTTCGGCAAAGCGGGCAACAACCCCGGCTTGGCCAAGGCCAAGGCCCCCGAAACGTGGCCCAAGCCCGGTCCGGCGACGCAGTTGCAGATCATCCCTTCGGAAGTGCTGCTCTATCCAAACCAGACGGCCTCGTTCCGTATCCGCTCATTGGATGCCAAGGGCTTGGTGGTGCAAGAGGGCATCGACCCCAAATCCGTGAAGTGGGAGTCCTATATTCCGCCGACGGCCTTGGTTAAGGCCAAGATGGATGCCTCTTTCAACGCCGAGGGCAAGCTGGCTACGACGAAGGATGCAAAGATGTCCGCTGGTGCGTTTGAAGCGACCTTGGGCAATTTAAAGGGTTACATCCGCGGCCGCGCATTGAGCGGCATCCCGATAAAGCAGGACTTTGAATCTTTTATGCTGAGCGAAACCACGACGAACACCGTGGAGGAGCCGACGAAGTTCGCCTATCCGCCGCTGCCGTGGATCGGGGCACGCTTCCGGTTTGAAGTACGCGAAATCGACGGCACGAAGGCGTTGTGCAAGACGATTGAGAACAAGCTCTTCCAGCGCGGCACCATCTTTCTGGGGGACCCGACCATGAAGAATTACACCGTGCAGACGGACATCTACAGCGAAGGCAACCGCCGCAAGATGTCGGATGCTGGCATCATCGTCCATCGCTACCAGATTTTGTTGAAGGGCAATGAACAGAAGCTGGAGATCAACTCCAACTTGGAACGTCTGCGTGTGCCTGCCCCTGAAGCGCCGCCGAATTTCCGGTGGTTGCCCAATACCTGGTATACGCTCAAGGGGCGCGTGGATACCAAGAAGGACGGCACAGGTGTTATCCGGGCCAAGGCTTGGAAGCGTGGCGAGCCAGAACCTGAAGCCTGGACCTTGGAGGTGGAGCACAAGACGGCTCATCAGGAAGGTTCGCCGGGGCTGTTCTCTTTCTCGCCTCAGGAAATGCGCATCTATCTCGACAACGTCAGTGTGACCCCCAACAATTAATTCTTTAGTACAGATGAATACTGGCAAATTCCTCAATCGTTCTCTGGTTGTGCTGGCGGGCATCATCGCCTTGACCGGCAGTGCAGTTGCTCAAGATTGGCCGCAATGGGGCGGCAATGCGCAACGCAACATGTATTCCACGGCCAAGGGTCTGCCGGACAAGTTCGAACCCGGCAAGTTCAAATCCGGCACGGAAGAGATCGATATGGCCACCACCAAAAATGTGAAGTGGGTGGCCAAGCTCGGTTCACAGAGCTACGGCAACACGACTGTGGCTCAGGGCAAGGTTTTCGTAGGCACCAATAACGACAGCCCGCGTGACAAGCAACACGAAGGAGACCGCTCGATCTTCATGTGCTTGGATGAAAAGTCCGGCGATTTGCTCTGGCAGCTGGTGGTGCCCAAGTTGAAGTCAGGCAAGGTTAATGATTGGGAAAGTCTCGGCATTCTTTCTTCGGCCAAAATCGAAGGAAAGTACGTCTATCTGGTAACGAGCCGGTGCGAAGTCATCTGCCTCGATATTAACGGCATGACGGACGGTAATGATGGCTACAAGGATGAGGCCAAATATGTCGTCAAGGATACGGGCAAACCCCCGGCCAAGATCGGAGAAAAGGACGCGGACATCGTCTGGGTTTACGACATGATGGATGAGTTGGGTGTATTCCCGCACAACGCCTCGAACAGTTCACCGCTCATCATTGGTGACACCCTATATGTCTGCACTTCGAACGGACAGGACTGGACGCATGTCAATGTGCCTTCACCGCTCTCACCCAGCTTCATCGCGTTGAACAAGAAGACCGGCGCGCTGGCTGGTGAAGATGATGCTGGTATCGGTTCCCGTCTTTTCCATGGTCAGTGGACTTCTTTGTCCACCGGCAAAGTGAACGGAAAAGACCTGGTGTTCGCTGGCGGCGGCGATGGCTGGCTGTATGCCTTGGATGCCAAGACGGTTAAAAAAGACGATATCGACATCCTGCCCACCGTATGGAAATTCGATGCCAATCTGCCGGAGTACCGCAAAGTGAAGTATCCGGCAGCCGAGGGTCCCAGCGAAATCAACGGCACACCAGTGTTTTATAAGAACCGGGTTTATGTCGCCATCGGCCAGGACCCGGAGCACGGTGAAGGCGTGGGCCGTCTGGTCTGCCTTGATCCGACGAAATCGGGGGATGTCACCGGCTCGGCTTTGATCTGGGACTACAAAGGTGCGCATCGCAGCATCTCCACGGTGTCGATCGATCCCGACACGGGGTTGCTTTTCTTGGGAGATTTCTCCGGGTTCGTACACTGTCTCGATGCTGAGACCGGCAAACTCTACTGGACGCATGACATGAAGGCCCACATGTGGGGCTCCACGATGGTGGCCGATGGCAAGGTATACGTCGGTGATGAAGACGGCGACCTCGTAGTGCTGGGAGCCACCAAGGAGAAAAAAGTGCTCAGCGAGTGCAATCTCGGCGCGCCGGTTTATTCCACACCCATCATCGCGAACGGCGTTCTCTACATCTCGAGCAACACGCATCTCTATGCCTTGCATGACACAGCCAAGGCGAAACCGGCGGCGGATCAAAAAAAGAAGATCGAATAACTGTCGGCTTGAAGAATAACCTTCAGACGTAACCCGCTCCGTGAATCGGAGCGGGTTATGCGATAAAAGAACCAGCGAATTTCAGGCTAATCATAAACAGGGTATGAGCGAAAAGACCATCACGCAGGAACAGATCACAGCGGCACAGACGGATTTGAACGCCCATCTGAAAGAGATTGTCAACTGGCATTTCTCGCCGGAAACGGGTTCACCGTTCTGGCTGGATTGGGCGAAGAGGAACTTCGATCCTCGCAAAGAAGTGCAGACAGTGGAGGACATCAAAAAATTCCCGCATTTCCAGGACGAGTGGTTGCGAGACATGCAACCTGAGGTCTGGGTGCCGGCGGCATTCAAGGGCAAGCCGTTCAATATTTTTGAAACGGGTGGCACAACGGGCATGCCGAAGCAACGCATTGGTTGGAATGATTACAAGGTCGATTACAGTGAGTTCTCCGACAAGGTGAAGGACGAGCATTTCCCGCGCAATCACTACTGGCTGATGATGGGCCCCACGGGTCCGCGCCGTCTCCGTCTGGCCATCGAGCATCTCGCCAACGTGCGTGGCTCAAGTTGCTATTTCATCGATCTCGACCCACGTTTCGTGAAGAAGGTCATCACGAACAAGCAGTTCGATGTGGCCCGTGCTTACATGGATCACGTTGTGGATCAAGCCGTAACGATCCTCAAGAACCGCAAGGTCAGCGGTCTCTTCACGACGCCTAAGTTGTTGGAAGCCTTGGCTGAGAAGATCGACTTGTGGGATGCCGGTATCCGCGGTGTGTTCTGCGGCGGCACGACGATGGCGCCGCAGTATGTGCGCTTCATCGTGGAGGAAGTTTTGGAAGGCCGCATCGGTTTCTATCCGACTTACGGCAATACCCTGATGGGACTCGCTGCGAGTGTGCCGATCCGCGCGGAAGATAACTTCTCCGTCACGTATTACGCTCCACAACCGCGCGCCATATTGCGCGTGGTGGATCCTAACAAGACGGAAGTCACCAAGGGTTACGGTGAATGGGGTCGCGTGGAACTGACCACTTTGACGAAGGAGTTTTTCATGCCGCGCTTCTTGGAGCGTGACGAGGCGATCCGTCGCGAACCGCGCTTCCCATATGCTTGGGATGGTGTGGCCGAAGTCCGTCCGTTCGGTGCGATGGAGAAAAACATCGTCGAAGGCGTTTACTAAACGCACCCTTGTCATGGACGCCGAATCCTCCGCCAAAATGTTGAAGCTGCTCGAGAGCATCGATTCCAAGCTCGATGGCCTCGAACGCATCGAAGACTTGTTGTATGAATTGAAGATGGAGGTCTGCGGCTTCGAGCACGAAGGCACACAATATCCCGGCTCCACGGAGAAAATCATCAATGCCCTCGGTTCAGTAGAGGCGGAACTGGGTTCCATCCAACTGACTTTGGAAGGGCTGGAAGACAAACCTGAACAAGAATCATGAGTTCCGTTCCGCATATCCCCGTCATCCGTCTCGGCCGTAACTACGAGAGTCTCGACAAGATCGAGATCAAGAACCACTCGACTGGCGAAGTCATCGCCACCGTATCGAGTGTGAATGCGGGCATCATCCGCAAGGATTTCAAGAAGATCGGCGAAAGCCGTGCTGCTTTGAAAAAGTTCACGGTGAAGCAACTCATCGAACTTTCGGCCAAGGCAGGTGATCTTTTCTTGAATGGCACGCTGCCGTTCGGTGACAAGGGCCACACACAAACGCCACAGCAATACATCGAGACGCTGAGCCTCACCAGCGGTTTGCCATACGTGATGGTGAAACGAAATATGGCGAAGGTGCATTACGCGCTGACGCACTTGGATGTGATCCTGAACGGTCTCTCTCGCGGACTGGATCTAAGCATCCTGGATAACGGCACCGGCGAACAGTTCGGCACGAAGCTCTCGTTTTTCCCGACTGCAGCAGCGCTGGGCCTCGTGATGCCGAGTAATTCACCCGCAGTGAATTCGCTGTGGCTTCCAGCCATCGCCCTCAAGACTCCCGTGGTCATTAAGCCGGGCAAGGAAGAGCCTTGGACGCCGTATCGTTTGATTCAAGCGTTCATCGCGGCAGGAGTTCCGGCGGAAGCATTTGGTTTCTATCCAACAGATCACGAAGGAGCAGGGGAGATTCTCAAGACCTGTGGTCGTGCCCTCATCTTCGGTGACAAGAACACCACGGCGCAGTATGCGAACAATCCGGCCATCCAGTTGCATGGTCCGGGCTGGAGCAAGATCATCGTGGGCGAAGATTGCATCGAGAACTGGCGTGATTACATCGACGTCATGGTCGGTGCCATCTCGGATAACGGTGGCCGTTCCTGCATCAATGCTTCGGCGATTGTCGTGCCGAAATACGGCGCGGAGATCGCGGATGCCATCGCACAAAAGCTCGGTCCGGTGAAGCCTACCAAGCCGGATGATGAGAAGGCGCGCCTGTCCGGTTTCGCGAATGTGAAGATGGCGGATTTCATCGACGCGCAGATCGAAGATGGTCTCAAGACACCGGGTGCTACGGATGTCACGGCGAAGTATCGCGATGGTTCGCGCAAGGTGGTGTTCGAAGGTGGCACATATATGCGCCCGACGGTGGTGCTGTGCGATTCCTTCCAGCATCCTCTGGCGAACAAAGAGTTTCTCTGCCCTTACGCGAGCGTGGTGCAAGTGCCGCAGAAGGATGTGCTGCACCAGATCGGCTACAGCCTTGCGGTGAGTGCGATCACGAAAGACCAGAAATTCATCGATGAAGCGATGGCGTTCCCCGAGATCGAGCGCTTGAACATCGGGCCGCTTTCGACGATGGCCATCTCATGGGATCAGCCGCACGAGGGTAATATGTTCGAGTTCCTATGGCGTCGTCGCTCGATCGAAAAAGCGTGGTAAAAACTTGAACGTGAGGACTTGGCGAAGCGTCTGACATTCGTAAAATTTAAACCCAGATGACCAGCCAAGCCGCTTTTGATTTTCAGCCCCGCACACGCCTCGTCTATGGTGTGAACACGGTGGACCGCGTGGGTGAACTTGCGGCCGAACTGGGCGGCAAGCGCATCCTGTTGGTGACGGATGGCGGCATCGTGAAGGCTGGTCATGCTCAACGTGTGACAGACAGCCTGCGCAAACACGCGGAGTCCGTGGTCATCTACGACAAGGTCCATGAAAATCCTACGACGAAGGATGTGGACCTGTGTCTCGCGGTCGCCCGTGAAGCCAAGGTGGATCTGATCGTGGGCCTTGGCGGTGGCAGCTCCATGGATACGGCCAAGGGCGCGAACTTCCTGCTGACCAATGGCGGCCAGATGAAAGATTATTGGGGCGTAGGCAAGGCAACGAAGCCGATGCTGCCGCTCATCGCGATTCCCACCACAGCAGGCACAGGCAGTGAATGTCAATGTGCGGCACTCATCGCGGATGAAGAGACGCATAACAAGATGGCGTGCCTAGACCCGAAGGCGGCGGCGAAAGTGGCCATCCTTGATCCTGCTCTGACAGTTTCCATGCCGCCGCGCGTGACGGCATTCACGGGCATTGATGCGATCGCTCATGCGGTGGAAACGGCGGTGACGAAGAAGCGAAATCCGTTTTCGCTCATGTATTCTTTCGGTGCCTTCCGGTTGCTGGTGCCGAGTCTGCCACGGGTGCTTTCCAATCCGGATGACGTGGAAGCGCGCGGGCGCATGTTGTTGGGTGCCGCTTATGCCGGTATCGCGATCGAGAACAGCATGCTGGGGGCGGCGCATTCGGCGGCGAATCCGCTCACGGCGCATTTCAACATCGTGCACGGGCAAGCGGTGGGCATGATGTTGCCGCTCATCGTGCGGTTCAATGCCGCGGAGCCGGAGGCATTGCAGGCTTATGCGGAGTTGGCTTCCAATGCAGAACTGGCCAAGTTGAAGGATGGCAAAGAGCAGGCCTTGGAAGCGCTCATTGCACGGCTGGATGCCTTGCTGAATCTTTCCAAGATGCCGCGGACTTTGGGTGAATGCGGCGTGACGGCGGATGATCTGTC
The DNA here is from genome assembly GCA_036405135.1 of Verrucomicrobiia bacterium. NCBI lineage: Bacteria > Pseudomonadati > Verrucomicrobiota > Verrucomicrobiia > Verrucomicrobiia bacterium. Next base: position 24,358 of record DASWYF010000024.1, read on the forward strand.
TTTGCTATCGGAGGAGGCGGCGAAGCAGTGGACTGCGAATTTCAATCCGCGTGCGATCACCGCAGCGGATTTTAAGAAGCTTTACGAACAGGGATTTGAGCGGCGGAGTGATGGCGACCAGGGGTAATGACCAAGGAAGCCGGTTGCACCAGCAGGCCAGGGTTTAATGGCAATACCGAATGACGGGTGTCAGATGGGCATAACAGGCGGTTTGCGGTTCTTCTTTTCTTCTTCTATTAAATCCAAGACTGCGAGGGTTCCGGCGATGACGCCGTAGCTGGGAGCGATGAACCAGCCGAAGACGGGGACTGCCAGCAGCATCAAGAAACCAAGGCCCACACCCATCAATCGCGGGCGATGCTTGCGGGTGAATTTCAGTGTGCTGCCAATGCTGTATTGGCGACGCTCCAATGCAGGATCGGCAAAACCTACGCCTGCGAGATACATCTGGACCAGGCTCATGATGAGGAACGAAACGACAGCACCTAATAGCGGAATGATGCCGATGACGAGACAGAATACGAAGACGATGAGGGATATGGTCAGAGATAAAAGGCTAAGGACACTGGCGCGAAAAATCTCTTTCCCGGTGCCTTCCCAAGTGAACTTCGGTGCTTCTACACCACCAGAGACTTTTTCCACGATCTCGGAAATATGACTGAGCAAAGGTGAGCAGATTACCATGATGGCGTTGCGGAACAGCATGAATCCTGCGTAAACGCCGAGCAGCCAAACCATGAGAGTCAGAATTTCCAAAGTGAAGGCAGACTGCAAAAAACCTGGTATCCAGTTTTCGTGCAGGTAGCGGGAGACGGGTCTTAATCCATGAAATGTTGCCCAGATTACGAAAGGGAAATAGAGCAAACTTAGCAAGCCGGGGATGATGATGAAGCGCCAGAGCTTATGCGTCATTACTAGCCGGTGCCCACGCAAATGGCAGCGAAATCCGGCCGTGAATTCCTTCAATTTGCTCATGCGAAGGCAGCTTAATCCAAGTGAACACGGTGACGATTACAAACCGGGCATCACTTTTCCTTTGGCTCGAGATCGGCGAGGGGCAATACGGAGAAGGTTATCCATTGATCCTCCAGCTTCTTCGAGCTGGGCACTCCGTCATGCACATAAAGCCCATAGCGTAGGCGCAAAGGTTTGCCAACGGGGATGGTCAACGGACCATCGAAGCTGACTGAGGCTCCCATCCAGCCGTCATTGCGCACATGCCATTCGCAAGGATGCCCGGGATTGATCGGGTGATCCATGAGGGTGATGCCTTCTTTGGCCTTGGAGGTGATGTTGCCGGAGTAGTCCACCCATTTGGCCGGCTTCCAGAAAATTTCCTTCTCATTCACACCGCCCTCGGAATTGCGCATGAGCCCGCCGCCATCATTCACGCCGATGGTCTTGGCCATGCGAGTGCCGATGGGGCCGAAGGAGGTTTTGCCGAATACAACATCTTTCCCCTTGGGTTCGAACTTGAGATCGATGAGCAGCAGCCATTCTTTCTTTGGCAAGGCGACGACGGCGGTGCGGCGTGTTTCGATCATGAGCACCTGATTGTTCGTGCTGACCCAGTGATTGATGGTGGTGACTGCGGCTTCTGTATCGCTGTCCTCCAGCTTCTCCACCCGTTGATGGATGATCTGGCCGGCATTCGCATCCGCCCAAAAGGACTGACCGTTCACGTCATGATGCGTGATCCAGAGGGAGTTGTGATGACGGTGACCGTGCGGGTCTTGCGGATGGCCCATCCGCGTGAGCGAGCGACCAGCAGGACCGATGACCGGATAGATGAACGGGCGGCGCAAGTCCTTGCCGAAATGGTAGCGGGCGACCTCCTGGCCATCCCGCTGGAAAGAGACTTGATCGTAGGGCAGGGGCAGGGCCTGCATGATGGGGACTTCCGAACTTTGGCTGACGGAAGAGATGGCAAACAGGCTGAGCAGACCGAGCGCGTTCCGGAGATTCATGCCGGACATCGTGATGAAAGCGCTGAGGGAAGGGAAGCAAAAGGCTAACCGGTGAACACGCGCCGCAGGCCGACCAGGGTCAGACAAACGACTGCGGCCACAACTCCAGGGTGAAACTCCGGAACTTTGGGTTTATAATTGATATCGTAAATGCCAATGCTTTGAGAGTCGGGATTTTTCTGCACACCAGAGGAAGCATTGCCGTATTCGAAAGTAAAACTGGTGATGTAATTGGTTCCGAAATTGATGCCGACATTGCCAGAGCCTGAGTTGTTCGGGTTCTCGGCTGTACCGCTCACAACTTGGTTTGTGCCGGTGCCTGATTTGGAGTTGTTGCCTGAAGTGGTGATGGTAGGGGCAATGAGTCCCCCTCCCGTGCCAACGGCGACAATGTCACGGACTTGATCAATGAACGTCTTGGTGCCACCGCCGGAGCCGGTATCGACATCAAATAGCAGGAAATTCACATCGTTCACACCGCCGACATAGTTGAAAGTGACGGTGACAGTAACGGACTGGTTCACATTATTGAAATCCGCCCACAATTCCAAATTGTTGGGTGTTGGTGAGGATCCGAATCCCCCGGTGAAATCGGTGGTGATTTCAGGGCGGTCCTCGATGAAACGAGCAGTATCTCCGGTAATAGTGATGGTGATGTCGTTACCAGCGTTGGCAGGGTCGATATCGTAGGAAGTGGAAAGTGAGCCCGGGGTCCAAGTCACATTGTTCCAATCTAAAACTATGGCGTAACTTGCTGAATATAAGTTTGTTATGGCTAAAAGTAGCAGGCAGATGATGGTCTTTTTTAAAGTTCTTCTCATACATCAACTCGTTTTTATGGAGTTGAGTTAATTATGCTTATATAGAGCAGTTTGGCAAATAAATAGAGTCGTTTGGTGGTGTTTTTAAGGTGTTCTTGGCAATTCTACTTAGAAGAGACCCGCTCAGTTTGACTCAATAAAAAAAGCAGCCCCTAATAAGGGCTGCTTTGCATTCTGTGATGATTTTTTCCGAACTGGCTTACCGGTTGGGAGGTTCTTCACTGCCGCCATTGACGAAGAAATAGGTTGCCCAGTTCTTCCCGCTAAATTCCAAGGGCCCAGCCCAAGCTGTCTCGCGACTGCCGCTGGTCCGTTCAACCACTGCGTGAGAAGCTACAAAGAAGTTGAGAGAACCGATTCCGGAACGAGGAATCGTGTAGAGGGCGGTTGTGGCACCGTTCAAAGATTCGCCGAATTCAAAACGGCCAATTTTGACGTTGCCGCTCCCTGTTTGCGGGATGCTGGCGAAATCAGCTTCCACAGCCAAGTGGGTTTCTTTCAATGACCAACCTTCACTTGTTGTGTAGCGGACGTATATATTGGTTTCATCGCCGGAAACGACGACGAAGCCAGCGGCTTCATGCTGACCTGCCATCAAAGGATAAGAGGCAAGCAAGACTTGGGCGTGGGACATCTGCGTAAACAACAGGCCTCCTGCAAAGGCCAGCAGCGCCAGTGAGCGCAGGAACATGGATTTGAGCTGGTTCATGATTGTGTGTTGAGGTTTGTGTGTCTGGGCTTGGGCGATAAATTTTCAGGCAAACCACCGTGGTATCCGAAATGCAGCGATCAAAAGACAGAAGGCGCCGGCGATCAAACCGGGATGAAATTCAGGAACCTTAGGCTTGTAATTGATGTCATATAAGCCGATACCCTGGGCGAAGGGGTCGGTTTCGCTGTTTGGGCCTTGTCCGTATGTGAATGTGAAGCTGGAAATAGTGTTGGTGCCAAAGGAGACATTCACACTGCCCTGACTGGTAAAGTCGCCTGCTACATTTTGACCCGTTACTGCCTGGTTGGTGCCCGATCCGGAGAGTTGCGTGTAGGTGGTATTGGAAACGGAGATTGTCGGTGCCACCAAGGTGTTGTTGGTTGCGATTGCGGTTATTGCGCGGACTTGATCCACAAAGCCGCGGATGTCTACGGGGTCTTTGCCTTTGGTGGTGCCGGTGACACTGCCCGTATCAACATCGAAAAGAGTGAAATTCACATCGCTTACTCCCCCTACGTAATGGAAGGTAACCGTGACAGTGATGGATTCAGAGGTGTTTGCAAAATTGACGTACAAATCCAATTGATCAGGTAACGGGCTGATGCCGCCTGAAAAATCGTCTGTGACTTGAGGATAGCTACTGCTAAAAAAACGTGAAGTATTACCTGATATGGTTACTGTCACGTCATTGCCGGGATTGCTGGAGTCGATGTCAAAAGAACCGGTCAAGGAGCCTGGAGTCCAAGTCACATTACTCCAGTCAAGTACTACGGCTCTAACGGGCTGAACGATACTCAAAAGTACAGCGGCGCATATCACCCAAAGTACCTTTTTGAAGCACTTCGTCGTCTGTCTTAAAATGGAACTTATTTGAGACATGGTTCTTGGACCCAAGTATTAACGAAACCTGAGCACCCACTACTTGTTTAAATATATTGCATTTGTAAGTAGTTGAGAAAAGCCTATTTAGAGAACAAATATTGCTATTGTGGCACTGGTCTTTAAGGCTCTACGATAGGGCTTTTAAGCTCTGTTTTTGTGAGTGATACGGTTTAAATATTGATTTTTGTGTTTAAATTCTGGACACTTCTACCGGGTTTCACGTATGAATTCTTCTGGGGAAAATCATGCGTGGATTGGATGCCACTTTTTTGATATCTGACTTGCAATGCCGGGTAAGTGGAGGACTCTTAGCACCCCTAACGTTTGAATTTATGAGCGACTTACTTTCTCAGATGAAACAGTTCAGCCTGATCGTGGCTGACACCGGTGACTTTGCCAGTATCCGCAAGTACCAACCTCGTGATGCAACGACGAATCCTTCCCTTATCCTGAAGGCGGCGCAGATGGATGAGTATCAGGACATCGTGAACCGCGTGATCGCGGAGACGAAGAAGGAATCCTCGGGCGTGAACCCGAATCTCGAGCTGGCGATGGACAAGCTGGCGGTGGCGTTCGGTTTGGAGATCTTGAAGATCGTGCCCCATCGCGTTTCCACGGAAGTGGACGCGCGCCTGAGCTTTGACAAGGCGGCGTCCGTCGCCAAGGCACACTCGCTCATCGAGAGCTACACAAAGGCGGGCATCTCGAAGGATCGCATCCTCATCAAGCTCGCGACGACTTGGGAAGGCGTGCAGGCGGCCGCTGAACTGAAGAAGTCTGGCATCAACTGCAATCTGACGTTGCTCTTCTCCTTCGCCCAAGCTGTGGCTTGCGCGGAAGCAGGTGTGCAACTGGTGTCACCGTTCGTCGGTCGCATCCTCGACTGGCACAAGAAGAACTCCGGCAAGGACAACTATGCAGCTGCGGAAGATCCGGGCGTTGTTTCCGTGACGAAGATCTACAACTACTACAAGAAGTACGGCTACAAGACTGAGGTCATGGGCGCGAGCTTCCGTAATGTGGGCGAAATTTTAGAACTGGCCGGTTGCGACTTGCTGACCATTAGCCCGGCACTGCTGGAAGAGATGCATAAAACAAACGGCTCGGTCTCTCGCAAGCTGACGACGGAAGCCGCGAACGCCAGCGACCTGAAGAAGGTTACGTTGGATGAGAAGGCATTCCGCTGGATGCACAACGAAGACGCGATGGCCACGGAGAAGCTTTCCGAAGGCATCCGCCTCTTCGCTGCGGACTCGATCAAGCTGGAGAAGTTCCTGGTGACGAAGTTCCAGTAAAAGTTACTGAAATATTTGCAGGGAAGGGCGGCCAATGTTGGCCGCCCTTTTTGCGTTAAATCTCGCCACTAGACAAATCCGCTGGTGAGGCGTATTGGTGTTTGAGAAACAAGCAGGCATTATTCCCTATGAACACGAAGAAGACGTCTTTTGCGATGCTCGGCATCGGCTTGGCCGTGGGTATGGCGATCGGGTATTCGTTAAATGAGCCTGCGGTTGTTGTAAAAGAAAGAGCAGATATTAGAGAGCGAGAAGCGATGGAAAAGGCGATGAGCCAATTCAAGTCAACCTATATGACGGCGTTGGAGCAGCGACAGCAGGTGTCCCTTCAATCCTCACCAGACAAGTTCCCGAGTTATTTCCCCAAAGAGATAGTGGAGAAAATGGAAAGCCAAGGATTCAATGTGCAATGGCGGGTCAATGAGGGGCAAACTGCGCCTAGCAAGAGCATATTGTATCGGCAATGGAAGATGCCATCCACATACGCTCCGGAATCATTAATGAGTTCCCCAAAGAGATTTCAAAATCATCTGGACCTGATCGATCTTCGCTACACTCCGCCGAACATTGAGCCGTTGTGAGGTCAGTTTTGGTAGATCGGCAGATAGTGATACTTCACCGCGAAACAGAGAATCGCGAGAGATGTGCTGTAAACCTTCCCCGCATTGCGCTCCTGACCGTCGCCGCTGATCCATGAACCGTCCTGTTGCTGGTTCGTGATCAGCATTTTCTCCACGATGTCCTTTGCTTCGTTCGCGTAGACACCGCCGCGCTTCTGCATGCCTTGGGAGAAGTAATAGAGTCCGTAGAAAAACCAGCGCTGGGTGTATTGGATGCGATGCTTGCGCGGGCCACCGCCTTCCGTCATGTCGAGCAGCCAATCGGATGATCCGATGACTTCTGGAGCGTTGTATTCGCCACAAATCTGCAAGGCGAGCAGACCCGCTGCTGTCGTTGCAAACTCGGGACTGCCACCAGGTTGATAGGCAAATCCGCTCTTCATATCCTTAGGCAGACCACGTTCATCGCGCTCGGATTTGTAGCTCTGTTTCAAGTATTCCACCGCCGCATCGATCGCCTCTTTCGGTACTGGCAATCCAGCGTTCTTCGCCGACCGCAACGAAAGCAGTTGCCAGATGGTCACGGAAAGATCGGCATCACCAGACTCCGGTGTATAACGCCAGCCACCGTCGAAGCGCGGGCTGTGTTTCTTCACGCGTTGTGAACGCAAAATGAGCTCGATCGATTTTTGACAACGCTCGCGCAAGAGCTTGTCTTGCGAAGCGTCCACGCCCATGCCGAGCATCTCGCAAAGAGCGAGTGTGATGATGCCATGACCATACATGCGCGAATTGTCCGTATTGCCGAAGTATCCATCCTGCCGCTGGCGATCGGCGCGTAAGAGAAAGTCGATGCCCTTGCGCATGGATAATCCCTCAGGGGTTTTATCCGTTGGCTGATGGCCGACGGAAGCCATGGAGAGCACTGCCAGCGCGCTCATCACACTGCTGTATTGATTGCCGCGCTCAGGATCGAGATAGGCGCCTTCGGCATTTTGAACCGAGACAAGATAGGCGACACCACGCTTCACCGATGCGTCGATCGGATCATCCTTCGCGATTGGCTGCGCAAATAGAGCAGGGCAAGCTGCCAGCCAAACACCCAAAATCATTCCCCAGATACGTGAATTCATTATTTGGACCTCGCGCGCTCGGCCAGCACCTTGAAATACGTTTCTACCATCGTGCGATACTCGCCTGAGAGATTCTCGCGGCGCGCCTCCAGCAATCCTTCCGCCATCTTTGGCGGCAGCTTGCCCCATTCACCGGTCCACATCGCTTCGGCATCTGGCAAGTTAGCGTTGTCGGATGCTTTCGCTGCTTTGAAAGCGCCTTGCATACCGTCGCCGGGCGATTCTGAATCCTGTGAAAGTCCCGGCGTCTGGCCGGAATTTCGCGATTGCGCCATCGATTGCTGCTGCGCCTTCGCGGCATCGGCCATCGCCTGTTGCGCGGCTTGCTGGGCTGCTTGTTGAGCAGACTGGCTTTCTTGGCCCTGACCGTTCTGTTGCTGGCCTTTCTGTCCCTGTTGCTGTTGAGATTGTCCGCTCTGGCCTTGTTGTTGTGCGGACTGTTGCGAAGAATTCGGCGAATTCATCGCTTGATCCAAACGATCCAGAGTACGCGCTTTCCATTGCGACTCAGCGGGAGCGAGTTCTTGCAGCACGCTTTGCAGGTCTGGGGCGGCAGTAGATTTGGTCGCCGGGGCAGGGGAACTGGCATTGGCCATCGCGCTCTTGAGAGCGTTGAGTTGCCCCTCAACGGCGTTCTTTGCAGTATCTACCGCTGGCTTTGCTTCATTGGCCGAAGCGGCTTTCGCCAATTGCTCTGCCGTCTTGGGCAATGCCTGTTCGCCGAGTTCCTGCGTCTGCTTGCCGACCTTCTGTAATGCCTCGCCTTGCTGTGTGCCTAGACGCGCTTCATGACGACCGGAACGTGCAATGTCTGCACCTGCCATCGTGAGGTCTTCGGCCAGCGGTTTTTGAGCCTGGGCTGCGCGAGTCATCTCACCGCTGTTGGAATTGGCCAACGTCTTCAGCGTGTCCGCAAGTTTTTGTGCCTGTGAAGCCAGTTGCTGTGCTTTGCTGGCGGCGGATTCCGATTTGTTCTTTGCCGACTGTGCGGAGGTCGCTTTTGCGTCCGTTGGAGAAGTCTTCTTAAGTGTCTGATCGGCTTTGTTAGCCGCGTTGCGCAACTCATTCGCCGCATCTTGCAAAGGCTTCACGAGGTCTTGTGCCTGCTGCGCCTGTTGCGGTGTGATCCGGTTCAAATCCTTGGGAGCATTGTTCGCAGCTTGCTGCAAAGCCTGGGAGGAGCGGTCCAGTTCCTTGTTCAGATCCGTTTGTGAACTCGCCGCATCCATACGGATGGCTGGCACATCCTGATTGCCCAATTGTCCGGCCTGTTGTGCGAGCTGCTTCATCTGCTCGCCCAGAGAACCGCGCTGCTCGTTTGCTTTCGTGACGTTTTCCAGAGACTTTGCGAGGTCTGCTTCCGTTTGCGCCGCACGTTGCAGACTGTTCTTCGCGGCTTCCAGTGACACATCTGCGAGCTTGTCCAACTCTTTGCGCATCGGCTCGTTTGTCGTCAGTTCCTTCTCCAGTTCGCGGATGAGCTCCTCTGGTGATTTCTGCTGCATCTGCGCCAATTGCTCCGCCTTGTTGTATTGGGAATCCAGCGCACCTTTGATGCCCAGTTCCTCTTCGTTCTTGCGCAGCTCGGCACGGCTTAGTTCCGCCTTGCCCGCTTCCGCGTTCTCATAATGTTCCGCAAGCTGTTGCAATGCCTTGGTCAGTTGCTTTTGCTGCTGAGCGGCGGCTTGCATGGACGCCTTCTGATCTTCGGAATTGCGCGCCATCATGGCCTCACGCAAGGCTGCTTCGGCTTTCGGTGGAGGTTCGCGAAGCATGGCTGCGGCATCATCCGCATCGCGGGAACGCTCCCGACCTTCCTTGGAGGTGATGTCCTGTGCGTTCGCATCACGGCGAATCGCATCTTGCAGGTCTTGCACCTGTTCCGTGAGTTCCTTCTGGTCAGCCAGCTGCTTGCGTGTGACCTCTTGCATCTCTGCAGCATTGCTCGCGCCTTTTTCCGCCGCTTGTTGCGTTTGCGCTTCCAGCTTCTTCGCGTCTTCAGCCAGGCCGGCCATCATCTCGCTCAGCTTCGGAGCTGTGGCCGCGATCTGCTTGCGCGCCTCGTTTACTTCGCTTTGCGCCGCTTCCTGTGCCTGCTTGATGTTCGAGGCCAGTTTTTCAAATTCATTCGCGAGCGGAGCAGCCGGACGGTTGGGGGATTGCCGCTGGCTCATCTCGCGCTGGATCTCCTGCGTTTGCGGCGTGTTCACCGCTTGCTGAGCCGCTTTGCGCGTAGCTTCGGACAACTGAGCCTTCTCTAAATCCTTCGGCGCATTTTGCAGCTTCTGGTTCAACCACTCCCAATCCTTCGTGCGCTGGGTGGTCGCTTCCATTTCCTTGCTCTCATAGCGCTCCTGATTCGCCATCTGCCGCGCTCCTTGGTTCAGCTCGGTGAGAGTGTGCGCACCTTCCAGTTTTTGATACGCCTCCTGGATTTGCTTCAAGCTGGCGGCTGTTTGCTGGGCTTTTGTCTCACTGCTGTTCGCCGCCCGCAACGCGCTCAAAGCTTGGGCTGTTTTGGAAGCATCGGCGACGAATTGTGAATCCGCATCTTTCCGCAGCTCTTCCCATTTCGCGCGATCCTTGAGCTGCTCCGTGGCCGCTTTCCAATCACGTTCCAGTTTTTCTTTGTTCTCTGCGAGCTTCGCCGTTTCCTTCTCGGCCGGTTTGTTCTTTTCCTTCAGCTCGTTGACTTTCTTTTCGTCCTGCGCCACTTGTTCGGCGGCCTTGCGCGCACGATCTAGCTTGTCGAGCGGGCTTTTGGCGAATTGCGCCAGATATTCACGCGCCTTGATGGCATTGCGGGACAGTTCCTGTTCAAAACCGGTGAACTGCTGCGTGGTGTTCTCCAGTCCTTTCTGGAATTCACGCGACGCCCATAAAATATCCTTCGTCTTTTTCTCCGTCAGTGTCTTGTCCACCGCTGTGTGAGATTTTGCCAAGCTCTCCTGCAGCCCCTTGGTGCGGTCCAGATAATGCTTGGGCATATGCTCGCCCATGGCTTTCATCAAGTTTCCCACCACTTGAGCTTCACGCGTGGCACCTTCCTGACGTCGCGCCAGCCGTTCTTGCAACCCGGCATCGCTTGGAGCCGAGTTCAACGGTTGGATGGCTTTCTGCTGTTCGCCATTCAGATATTGCAACGTAGCGAGCGTCAGTCCGGCCTCTGTGGAAGACAGAATATCATTGAACGCTTTGGAAGTACGCTCAGCCACTCCATAAGCGTGGTTCACCTGGTCAACCAGTTCACGTGGCTCCAGCTTTGCAGCTTCAGCGGTATTGGCCGCCGCCAGTTGCTCGAATTCCATGCGTGCCCGGGCGATGTGCTCGTTCTTGAACGCACTGACAGCATGGCCCACCAGCGAGAGATCGGCTGCTTCACGTCCGGCTGCTGCTTGTGGAATCGCTTCTTTCAAGCGCTGCTCCACCTGCGCGAGTTGACGGTCTACTTCTTCCAATGCTGAGCGCGCACCGCTCAATACTTGCTGTCGTGCGAGCGCTTCGCCTTGTTTCAGATCACGTCCGCCATCCTTGCTTACTATCTGGCGGAGATTCTGGGAGATCTGTTCGAGGCTGTCCAAGGTGCGCAGGAACTCACGTTGCGCCTGCATCGCCTTCAAACGCTTCGGATCAAGGCCCGGTGAACTGATCTGCAAGGTGATGGGAACGGACTCGGCGCGATTGCCCTTCACGTCCACGGCGACCATCTTTGTTGTCACGCGATCACCCGGCACCAGCTTCAGATCGAGCAAATCCCATTTACGCGCCAAGGTGGTTTCATTGGTGCGCACAGTCAGCAATTGCATCATCTGCCATTGACCTTCGTTTACCTTCACCATCTGGTTCACTTGCGTGAGGGCAAGGTCATCCTTCGCGGTCGCGGTGAAATCCAAAACTTCATCCGGTGGCAGCACCTGATCCTTGGCCGGTTGTTCGATGCTCACGAGCGGCAGCAGATCGGCTGCCGGGCGTATCTCATACTGCGGGCTGAACTTGTTCTCGAAACCTGTTTCTGCAGAAACCAGCTTCACTGTATAAGTGCCCACTGCAGTCATCGGCACGGCAGCAGACCACTCGTTATCCGTCACACGCGTAAGCGGTATCTCGCTCTTGCGTCCTGCTTGCTCCACAAGCAGCGAACCTTCTTTGATCTTTTGATTAGCCGCGATCTTCACCGTTGCAGAGCTGCCTTCCAGCGCAGTCAGGTCGCCATTGTCCTCGCTGACGGTTTGCGCAGGCATTTGCGCGTAAGCGGGAAATTCATAAGTCTTGTGGAACTTTGCCACATGCGGACGGGGCAGGGAGCTCAGCTTGTAAGAACGGGTCAACGCATCGCCTGCTCGGATACGATATTCCAGTGATTCATTCGCTACGTTTGCAGTGGCTGTGAAGCGGTGCCCACCCGCCGCATTCATCGTGATGCGCTCTTTGCGGCCGTCTGGTTGCGTGATCTCCAGGTAAGCATGCTCCACTTCAGGGCCGCCCAATTCCACGGCGAAAGATATGGGGTCGCCACGTGGCACCGGCGCATCACCGGTGGAAGGCTCCAGCAACTTGATCTTCACGTTGGAGACACGCTCGATATTCGCCATCGGTGCCATTGCCCGAGCCATCAAGCGTGAAAAACCAAGACCCGGCATCAAAGCCAACACACCGCAAGACATCACCACAGCTACTGAGCCGAGCAGCCAGCGCGAGATGAGGCGGTTGGGGAGCAGTTCATCGACCTCAATCTTCTCCACCCGCTTCGTCACGTCCTCTTGCAAGAGTTTGCGGAAGACAGGGGAGTCCCATTGTGCCGCCTCGGCATCGGCCAGTTCCACAGCGGAGATGAGGTCTTCGCGCAGGTCAGGCTTCAACTTCTCCACCATGCGGGCGACTTCACGCGGATTCGGCACCTTGCGCAGATGACGTAAACAACCGAACCACACTACCGCACCAGTCGCCCCATAGACCGCCACACTGAGAAAATAACGTGCGCCTTCCGGCATCAACACCACACGATCCACCAAGGCCACAACTGTCATGCCGCCCAAAAAACTCACCACGCCTTCAGCGGCGCCACGTGTCAAAACAAGCTTCCGCCAGCGACGGCTGAACGCTTCCAGCTTCTGGACAATGACCGGGCTCAGTTGGGTGGACATAGACTTCATTGAATTAGCCACATTTCCCGGCAAAAAGAAACGGTAATCTTGCGCGGTCAATCGTCGTCGTTTTCGTCCTCGAACCGGTCATTTTAAGTTCATGTTCCGTTCTTTCATACGTCTCCAATCTGCCTGAAAGTTTTTGCTGCCGTTAGCCTTCCATCGGCTATATCGGCTGCATCGGCACAAAATTCTCTCTTTAACGACTCCATTCTCCCTCTTTTCGATATTCGATGTTGGGCCATTGGAGGTTCAATGTTTCACTTTCCATCCGGTTACAAACCCCGCTTCCCGCTGGAATCACTTTTCTTTGTCTTTTGCGAAGGTTCAGGCAGGATGCGCAGCAACAAAAGGATATCCATGGACTGGTACTACGCGGTAGACAAGCAACAGAAGGGACCCGTAAACGAGGAACAACTGGCAGAATTGCTCCGGCAAGGTGTGATCCAAGGGACGACTCTCGTCTGGCATCAGGGCATGTCGAACTGGCAGCCCTATGAGAAAGTTGCTGGCACTGCGGGGGCAACGGCAACCCCGGGCATGGTTTCCTCTGTTCCCTCCGGTGCAAGCGATCCCTCCCCGGAAGAATGGGCTGAACAGGTCAAAAAGTTGGATGTGGAGATCACCGTCGGCGAGTGCTTTGGTAAAGGCTGGGAAGCTTTCCAACGTAATTTGGGTGTCACGATCGGTGTGGTTGTGCTGGTCTTTCTCACTTACACGGCTATTAACGCCATCCCTTTGCTGGGGCTTGCCTCAATCTTCATCTACGGACCCCTTTACGGAGGTTTCATGTATTACTTTGTCCTGATGATCCGGGGTGAAGAATGTCGGGTCGGCAATGCATTCCTTGGGTTCGGTCCCAAGTTCGTGCCGCTGATGCTGGCTGGCCTGCTCATCACCATCATCACCTTCATTTGCGTGATTCCTGGCGTCGGGGTAATGTTCGCCGGTATCATCTCCGCCGGCCTGTTCTCTTCCTCGCAGCAAAGCCCGCCCTCGATCGATGCGCTCTCTGCAGGGGCTATCATTCTCATGGGTGCAGGGTTTCTGATTATGATGGTGCTGATGTTCGCTGTGACGGTATTTCTGCAGTTCTCCTATCTCCTGATCTTGGACAAGGACGTGGATTTGATGACCGCCATCAAGCTCAGCGTCCGTCAATCCGCCCGTAAATGGGTCGTTTTATTTTTACTCTCTCTGGCCGGTGGCATAGTCAATTTCTTGGGCGCACTTCTCTGTGGTGTTGGTTTGTTGTTCACCGTGCCATGGTATTTCGCCGCAATAGCTGTTGCTTACGAGAAGCTTTTCCCCGGAAAGACCGCCAAGCTGCCTTACTAAGCTGACGGCATTCACTATCATTGCCACCGGGTGTTCCCGCTGTTAGAACACCCGGCGTGTCAACGAGTTCGTCAGCAAATTTGTGGAAGACGTTAAGCTCCGGAAAGAAGTTCATCCTGATTTCCGGCCCTTGTGTCATTGAGAGTGAAGCGCTCTGCCTGAAAATTGGTTCCAGCTTGAAAAAGACCTGTGACCGGCTTGGCATCGCCTACGTTTTCAAAGCCAGTTACGACAAAGCCAACCGCACCTCCGGCCAGTCCTTTCGCGGACCCGGCATCGAGGAAGGTCTGGCCACCTTGCGCCGTATCGGTGATAAGCTCGGCGTTCCGGTGTTGACGGATATTCACACCGAAGAACAAGCCAAGCTCGCCGGTAAATTTGTCGACATCCTTCAAATCCCCGCCTTCCTCTGCCGTCAAACGGATTTGATCCAGGCTGCTGTGGAGACCGGTTGCGTGGTGAATGTGAAGAAAGGCCAGTTTCTTTCACCTAAGGAAATGGGGCAAGTGGTGAAGAAAGCTGCCGAGTTCGGTGGTAAGAAAATCCTCCTCACCGAGCGCGGCACCACCTTCGGATACAACAACCTCGTGGCGGACATGCGCTCCATACCCATCATGAAGCAGCTCGGTTTTCCCGTCATCTTTGACGCCACGCATTCTGTGCAATTGCCCGGCGGAGGAGGGGACAAGTCCGCTGGCCAACGTGAATTCGCCCCCGTCCTTGCCCGTTGCGCCGTAGCTGCCGGAGCCGATGGCGTCTTCATGGAAACCCATCCTGAACCGGACAAAGCCCTCAGCGACGGACCGAACACCGTGGCGTTGGCAGACATGCCCGCGATCTTGAAAACGCTGCTGAAAGTACGTGAGGCAGTGAAGTAAATGACGAATGCCCAAGCCCGAATGACGAAGAAATGCCCAATGACTAAGCCTCAAGTGGATAGCCATCGTTCATTGGACATTGCTCATTCGTCATTCCTTGGTCATTCGGATTTCGTCATTGGACATTAATCTCATGCCTTTATCCAAATCCGCTCAACTCAAACGCCTTAAAGCCATCCGACTCTTCCTCTGCGACGTGGATGGTGTATTGACGGACGGTACCATCATCATGGGGCAGGGCGTAGAGTTAAAACGCTTCAGCATTCAAGACGGCCTCGGCCTGCGCCTTTTGCAAAAGGAAGGTATCAAAGTCGGCTGGATCTCCAACCGTCCATCGACTGCTACGATTGAACGCGCCAAGGATTTAAAGGTCGATTACTTACACCAGCAAAAAGCAGGCACCAAGACCCAGGCCGCTGAAGACATGATGAAGCAGGCGGGTGTGACGTGGGAGCAGGTCTGCTACATGGGGGATGATATCGTGGACCTGGCTGTGTTGAAGCGAGCAGGCTTTGCCGCCGCCGTGGCAAATGCCATTGCCGAGGCAAAGGATGTCGCGCACTATGTCACGAAAGCTCCCGGTGGTGATGGTGCCTTGCGCGAAGTTTGCGAAATGATCCTGAAAGCGCAAGGTTACTGGAAACCGCTGGTGGAAGAATATTCGCGATGACGAACCGCCTGGACAGATGGCTAAGGCAAAACTGGCTCCTGCTAGTGCTGGCGGTGCTTGCACTGGGTCTGTTCCAAGTCGCCGCGCAACCGCAGATGGGTGGCAAAGGAAAGGGTATCAGCATCCCCGGTTACGATTCTCAAAATCGTCTGAGCTCGCTGCTCTACGCCAAGGAAGCCACTCCAAAAGGTAATCAACTGGTGGATATCAACGGGGTGAAAGCCGAATTATATTCCTACGAGAACGGTGTCAAAACCACCAACATCGTCGTGAATTCACCCAGCTGCCTGTATGATCAAAAAGCCAAAGTGGCTACCTCCGACCAGCCAGTCCAAGCAAGCAGTGGCGATGGTAAAATCAAATTGAACGGCGTGGGTTTTCGCTATGATCAGACGGATTCGAGGATCATCGTTTCTAACAAAGTCGTGATCGAGATCAACCGGGACATGGTCGTGAAGAAACAAGGGAAATGAGCATGAAACATTTGTTTAAATTATTTCTGGCGGTGGTCGGCATCGCCATGCTGGCAAATTCTGCGCTTGCGCAGACGCAGAAAAAGACCAGCTCCATCAAGATCGAGGGCAACTATCTCGAATACACGACCACCAACCGTGTTTCCATAATCACGGGAAAGCCGGTGATGGTGAAAGATATCGAGTCCGGGTTGCAGCTCAACTGCGAAAAGCTGCGTGTGCTCTGGTCCACCAATAACAGCGGTATCGACAAGGCCTACGCTGAAGGAAAAGTCATCATCACGATCACCGACAAGGACGGTTTGCACACCGCCACCGCCGGTCATGCTGAATACGATGGCAAAACCGACATCATCACGCTGACCGATAACCCCGTTTTGGAAGATTCACTGGGCTGGTTGCGCGGTGCGGAAAAAGTTTTGTATGAGCGGGCTGCGAGCAAATTTTCCGCTGTGAACGGGAAGATCCAGATGGAAGTGAAGATTCCGACCCCAGATGTGAAGAAACCGGCTGCACCCGGACAGGAAAAGAAGTAGCAAGGAAGCCGATGAGCCTGTTGCGTACTGAAAATCTGGCGAAGGAATACAGCCGTCGCCGCGTGGTCAATGGTGTCTCCATCAAGGTGGAACCCGGCGAGATAGTAGGCCTGTTGGGTAAAAACGGTGCGGGCAAGACCACGTCCTTCAACATGGTCGTCGGCCTGGTTCGTCCTGACGAGGGAAAGGTGCTTTTTGAGGACAAAGAGATCACCGATCTGCCGATCCATGAGCGCGCGAGAATGGGTGTGGGTTATCTGACCCAGGAACCGTCTGTCTTCCGCAAACTTTCCGTGGAGGAAAATATTCTGGCCATCCTGGAGACGTGCAAACTCTCCAAAGAAGAGCAAAAGATCCGCCTGAAATACCTGCTGGAGGAACTGGATCTGACCGCTTTGGCCAAGAGCAAAGCCTATCAACTCAGTGGTGGCGAGAAACGCCGCTTGGAGATTACCCGCGCCTTGGTCACCAGCCCGCGATTGCTTTTGCTGGATGAACCGCTGGCTGGCATTGATCCGATCGCACAATATGAAGTGGGCAAAATCGTCAAACGTTTGAAAGAGCGTGGACTGGGTTTGTTGATCACCGATCACAATGTGCGCGAGATGCTCAAGCTCATCGATCGTGGTTATATCATCCACAAGGGTGAAGTGCTGGTGCAGGGCACAGCGGAGTTCCTCGCCAACGATCCCAAAGCCCGTGAGATTTATCTCGGCCCGGATTTCAACATGTAGTAGCTTTCTCAGGAGCAGTAAGCGGCACGCCTCATGGATAAAAAACCGTTCAAACAGGATGTCGTCACCGTAGAGCAGTTCTACACCAGCCATCGTGGTGAACTTGATCTGCGCCTCGTCGCGGGTGCCAGTGGTCTCAAGAAGGTCATCAAAGAGCCCACCGTAAATCGTCCCGGTCTCGCACTCGCCGGTTTTACCCGTTATTTCGCCAGCAAGCGCATCCAGGTTATCGGCAGCGCGGAATCCACTTTCCTCAAATCCCTGACGCCTGAAGAACGTGAGAAACGGTATGAGAACATGTTCTCATATCGCGTTCCGTGCATCGTCTATTCACGCAATATTCAGCCGGACCGTGAACTCTTAAAAGCGGCTGAGAAGGCGAATATCCCCATCTTCCGCACTCCGCTCATCACCATGCGCTTCATCAATCTGGCGACCATCTCGCTGGAATGGATGTTCGCCCCGCGCGGCACGGAGATGGGCAGTATGGTGGACATCCTCGGCATGGGTGTCATCGTCAAGGGCGAGAGCGGCATCGGTAAGAGCGAGTGCGTGCTGGCTCTCATCGAGCGCGGTTACAGTTTGGTGGCGGATGACATCACGAAAGTCACTTTATTCGATGGTCGCCGGGTCATGGGCACCAGTGCCGAAATCACCCGTGATCACATGGAAGTTCGTGGTATCGGTATCATTAACGTAGCCCAAATGTTCGGTGTAAAAGCCATCCGACGCGAAAAACAGGTAGATCTGGTCGTCAGCCTGAAAGCATGGAATGACGTCCCAAACGTCGATCGCCTAGGCATGGAGGATGATTTGGTCAAGATATTGGGCGTGGATGTGCCGCACATCACTATTCCTGTCCGTCCCGGCCGCGATATCGCTCGATTGGTGGAAGTCGCTGCCCTGCAACAACAATTAAAAGCTGCCGGTCATAATGCTGCACAGGAGCTCAATGAGCGCTTGATCGCCCGGATGACAAAAGGTGCGAATTTATGAAATCACTTGGCAGTTGGCCAAAGTGGCTTACATATTACCCGCGCGGATGAGCAGTAATCGTAAAACAGACAAAGACGACGATATGGTGACGAAAGAACTCACGGTCATCAACAAGTTGGGCATTCACGCACGGCCAGCGGCCATGTTCGTGAAGGTCGCCAACAAGTTTGACTGCGATATCTTCGTCGAAAAAGACGGCGAGCAGGTGAACGGCAAGAGCATCATGGGCCTCATGATGCTGGCGGCAGGTCCCAGCAGCCGCATCACCGTGCAAGCCCACGGCACCGATGCCGAACAAGCCGTGCTGGAGATCGAAGCCCTCCTCAAACGCAAGTTTGACGAAGAGTAAGCCGTAGCCGCCGAGATGAGGCGGCGGAACTTGCTTTGTATTGCAGGTTTGCTTTCCCCTCAAAAGGCTTGGAACTTGTTTCACCCCTCCCTAATCTTCGCGGCATGTCTGCGGATTTTGATATCCATTACGTGGCCAACTTGGCCCGCATCGCTTTGACTCCGGAAGAGGAAGCCAAGCTGGGCTCCCAGCTCGGCGGCGTTCTCCAATATATTGAGAAGCTGGGCGAGCTGGATGTCAGCAATGTCGAGCCGACCGCACATTCTTTCCCGCTCGTGAACGTGGTGCGTCCTGATGAGGTGCGTCCGTCCCTGCCGCACGATGATGCCATGAAGAACGCGCCGTCCAAAGGTGGTGGTCTGTTCCTGGTGCCGAAGATTGTCGAGTAATTTCAGCGTTTTCCCGTCATGTTGAACCGCCTCACCATTTCCGAAGTTGCCGCGAAACTGTCCCAGCGCGAAGCCAGTGCGCGCGAAGTGACGCAAGCCTGCCTCGACCAGATCCAGCTCGTGGACGGTCAGGTGAAAGCCTTCCTGAGCTACGACTCCGCCGACGCTCTTGCCCAGGCAGCCGCGATCGATGCCGCCATCGCGAAGGGTGCAAACGCTACGGACAAACCCTTGCTCGGCGTGCCCATCGCCATGAAGGACGTGCTCAGCGTGAAGGGACAGCCGCTCGGCTGCGCTTCCAAGATTCTGGACGGCTTCACCGCTGTCTATGACGCGACGGTTGTTGAAAAATTGAAGGCAGCGGGTGCGATCGTGTTCGGTCGTTTGAACATGGATGAGTTTGCGATGGGCAGCTCCACGGAGAACTCGGCTTATTTCACCACGCGCAATCCTTGGGATACCTCACGCATTCCTGGCGGTTCTTCTGGCGGCTCCGCTGCCTCAGTGGCAGCGAATGAATGCATCGCCAGCCTCGGTTCAGATACCGGTGGCTCCATTCGTCAACCAGCGGCTTTGTGCGGTTGCGTAGGTTTGAAGCCCACTTATGGCCGCGTTTCCCGTTACGGCCTGGTGGCGTTTGCTTCCTCGCTCGATCAGATCGGGCCGTTCACGAAAGACGTGCGCGATGCTGCTACCTTGCTGGAAGTGATCAGCGGTCATGATCAGCGTGACTCCACGAGCATCCCTCAGCCGGTGCCGCATTATCGCAGTGCGCTGACGGGGGATATCAAGGGCTTGAAGATCGGTCTCGCCAAGGAATACATGATCGGCGGCTTGGACCCTGAAGTGAAAGCCTCTGTTGATTCCGCTGTAAAGCAGCTCGAATCCATGGGTGCTGAGATCGTGGAAGTAAGCCTGCCGCACACGGAATACGCCGTGGCGACCTACTACATCGTGGCCACCGCCGAAGCCAGTGCGAACCTCGCGCGCTTCGATGGCATCCGTTACAGCAAGCGCGTTGAAGGCATCAATCCTTCCGAGCTTTACAAGAAAACGCGCGGTGCCGGTTTCGGCACGGAAGTAAAGCGCCGTATCATCCTCGGCACATATGTGCTGAGCAGCGGTTACTACGATGCTTTCTATCTGCGCGCCCAAAAAGTCCGCACGCTCATCCGTCAGGACTTCGATAAGGCTTTCGAGAAAGTGGACGTCATCGTTACTCCGACTACGCCTACTGCCGCTTTCAAAGCTGGCGAGAAATCTGCCGACCCGTTGCAGATGTACCTCTCGGACATCTTCACCATCTCGTGCAATCTCGCGGGCAACTGCGGTCTGAGTCTGCCGTGCGGTTTCACCAAGGAACCGAAACTGCCCATCGGCCTGCAAATGCTTGGCAAACCGTTCGGTGAAGAAACGCTCCTGCGCATCGCCCACGCCTACGAACAGGCGACGGGTTGGCACAAGGAACGCGCGCAATTGGGTTGAGAAAACGTTTAGCTGACGATAACTGGCCTTCCCATCCACACATCTTTGGCGATGTTTGCCAGATGTCCACTGCCGGGCTGCGCATGGATGAACCACGCGCCGGATTGTTTCAGCAATCCCTCATCGTGTAGTTGAAACTCCACCGCGCGTTGTTCCCACACGGGATGCCAGATGCGGAATCGTCGTTTTACTCCACAATGGCACGTGTAAGCTGTATATCGTTCCAATAGAAATTCCGCGAGCGATCCGTCTTCACAAGGCTTCGGCGCGATTTCTTGTTGCAACGCCGCATTGATAAACGCTTGGCGGTTTTCACCACAGAGTCTGAGATCAAGGTGCCCCGATGTGTCATCAATCCGGCGGTCAGCCGCAGCGTGGTGATATGGCAATCCATATGCAGGACGCCCAAACGGGATGCTCAACTTGTTCGAGAGAAATTCCTGCATGAAATAGATGCCGGGCTCTCCGCGATGCGTCACATACGCACGCACATTGAGAAAATGACTTCTCGTGAAGGGGCGAAGCACGGTTTCCGTCAGGCTCGGCGCTTTGAACAGGCGCAAACGCTCCAATTGAAAGGATACCAAACTGACAAAAGCCCGCCCCTCATAGAGATCGAGAGGGAAGGGGACTTCACTTTGCAATGCCTCGGCATTCACCTCGAAATGCAGGAAGAACAATCCCACCCAGTCTGCTATGAATAGCGGCTCACCCGGTAGCGAAAGCATCCGCGCCCGTGCTTGGTTGCTCAGGTTTATCGTCACCCTTTGCTCGACGTCTATCGCATTCATAGCTTTCGCCGTCGCTTTCCCTTGCAGCGCAGCAATCTTTGGCTGCGGGTTATGCGAGCATCCTGTTCGCTGTCATCACGGATTGCGTTCCAAATCTTCCAACGCCGCCCTTACTTCACTAAACCTGAACTGAAACCCTTCACGTGACAACCTGTCTGTCACCACGCGACGGCTCTTGTCACCACCTCACGCTCCTTGGCTGAAAAATACTTCGCGAGCAGCCTTCCCAGAAATCCGGTACCACCTGCGATGATGATTTTCGGTTTAATGCATTACCCTTTACTGCCTGGTTGAAGCTAAGCCCTGCCAAAAATCGCCTGCCAGCAAAGGCAATCCTCCCTCCCAAATCCTTTCGGTGCAGGCAGACCTTTTCGAATCTGCGTTTCGCTGAATGGAATGCGGGGCTTTAGATCTTCCGGTAATTTTTCAACATAGGGCAGAGGAATGGTCACGCCTTCCGATAGGATTCGCACTTGAGCCGTAGCGATAAGAGGTATCGTCATGACGCGTTCCAACACCCATCCAAACGCGTAGTGAAACCACAATGGAGCGCGAAAGAAAAATGGCCGTTTGCCCGCGACCTTCGCCACCCGGCGCACCGCTTGGCTTAAAGTCAGTTCCTCGGGTCCTGTGACCGCCATGGTCGCTTTCGCCAGCCGTCCTTTCACCAGTGCTGCCTCTAGAATGGTTGCTACATCTTCCACGGCACAAGGGCGCACCAATTGTTCATTGAAGCCTACAAACGCAAAGACCGGAAACGTATGAAACGCATGGCTCAAATGGTCTAGCATGTGATCGCCATCACCATAGATCACGCCGGCCTTGAGGATCGTGTAATCCAATCCCGATGCGCGGACGATCTCTTCTGCGGCCCATTTGGATTCGTGATAGCCGGAACCGCAGTCGGGCCGAGCACGAAGGAAACTCATGAGAGTGATCCGTTTCACGCCTGCCTTTTGCGCAGCAGTAACCACGTTTCTGGTCCCTTGCACATGTACATTCGCATAGGTTTGTTCACCGATTTCACGGTTGATGCCTGCGCAATGAGCTACGGCATCACAACCTTGGAATGCTTCCGTAAGTGCGGCCTCATCACTGGTGCCAACTGGCCGGAAACTGATGTGCGGCAGTTGCGTAGTGGTGGTGTCACGCTTATCAGCACCGCGTGCGATGAGCACCACTTCATGACCTTCCGCCACCAGCCTCCGGGCCAGATGTTTCCCCACAAATCCAGTTCCACCCGTGATCGCGATTTTCATAGATTACCACCTTTCCATGCCGCTACGGCATACACCGCTGTGAAATAAACAAACACCGCGTTCGTACACCAATAACCTACGTGCATCATCTTGCTGGTGAGGTAAGGCGTCATATCAAAGATGAATACTGCAACGACGATGCGCAACAGCCAGAAGAGGGCG
The DNA here is from genome assembly GCA_036405135.1 of Verrucomicrobiia bacterium. NCBI lineage: Bacteria > Pseudomonadati > Verrucomicrobiota > Verrucomicrobiia > Verrucomicrobiia bacterium. The sequence goes on from DASWYF010000024.1 coordinate 46,932, forward strand.
AGGAAGGTCAGCACCCCGCGCGCCATCGTCGTGCCCATGACCAGCTCCGGTGCCATGACGTATGTGAATAGTCCGAACCCGATCACGCAGGCGCCGATGAAGGTGTAATACACCCAGAACAGGCTGTTGATGAAAGGTGGCAACGGCCCCAGATGACGTTTGAGACCGACAACTTGTGGCATGAGCAATCCAGCACTGAGGATGCCGAGATGCATCAAGCCAGCGGCTTTTAGCAGAGCGATAAGGAGTTCAGTATTCATAGATCAGGTGATGGTTTTCAGCATGGGCAAAATGACGTTGTGCAAGAACGGCGGAGGAAAGAGCAGGGCCACGGGACCAGCCGTGACCAGAAACACAAAGCACCAGCCTTTCGCCCCATGACCGAGTTGTAAGCGTTTGCCAAAATCACTGCGTTCCATCTCCACACCCAGTCCTTGCAGCAGAAAGTAAAGGGTTGGCAGACCGTAGCCGCCACCCGCAGGCACGGTGATGACCAGTTCATGGATCAAGCCTGAGGCTAGGAAGACCAGCAGCATGGCGGTGCGCACACCGAACCTCTTCGTGGAAGGACGAAAGATGTAACGGTGCATGAGATCGTGGAAGCCGCTGTTCCAGCGACGGCCCCAGAACTCTGTGAGGCTCGTTGCACGGGTAGGGTTATCCATCAAAGGCCGTACTGCGATGTGTCGTGATTGCCAGCCAAGAGCGAGTAAACGAAATAAGCCGAAGTGCAACAGCAAGATGACGCCCAGCATGCCGATGATTGCACGCGGGATCCAATGCACTTCATTGATTCGTGGCACTACGATCCAGATCAATGCTGCTCCATGTAGCGTTCTGAAGAGGGCAGTGGCCCAAGCTTTCATGTTAGGTGTTATGAAATCTTTTGCCTTCTGCGTGAATGGTTTTGGGTCCATGCCCGGCCACAAGAGCAAGTAACCGAGTGTGCGGAAACCATGCGTCGTGATAAATGCCGGACCGGCCTCCACCAAGGTCAGAACCTTGCAGCCGAAGTAGAGTGCGAAAGCCAAAGCCCACATGAACATCCACGCGGGCAATTGCTCCTTCACGCTGAACGGCAACGCCGTCAGGCACAGGAGCAACAAGGCTGCGAGGATTCTATTCATAGTCGCATTCATGGCATATCCAGAAAGGGGATGGTGCGGTGATAAACTCGTCGATGGATCTTGCAGTGTCCGCCTGTGCAATGCCGGTGCTCCGCCGTGTAACGATAGATACGGTTCAGCAGCGGATAGATGAGCGGCAGCCGCGCCACGGGCACCAGCCAGCGGGTGAGCAGACCATGCCGCGCGAATTCCAGATAAGCCTCCACGCCGCGTAATACCCGGCCATCCGTGCAGAGCAGGTGCATCTCCTCCATCAGGTCAGCTCGCGTCACCTTCAGCGTCGGGGCGACCCATGTGACTTGGAGCGGCATGAGTTCAAACCCGCGTCGATGGAGCAGGGGGCCGAACTGCCGGGCCAGGTTCTGGCACATCGGGCATTCACCATCGAAGAACACTGTTCCGTTAATCGTATCTGTAATTTCAGTATTCACAGAAATTATTTTCAAAAAAATTAAACTTTCTTCCGCCGCTTCAGAATACCCGCTGTCATTAACAACCCGCCGCCGATTACCACTGCGATCACGGGTTGCCTCATCAAGAAAGTCATGACAATGAGAGTCCCTAAGACAAGTGTCTCGAATCCAATGACTTTAGCCAGTGGAGGCATAACATCAGCTCCCGCCGATTCCTAATACCCGCAAAACCTTGTCGCCCAGCTTCACAAAGCGCACCACCGCATTCGTAGGCCAGGCGCGCACCTGTTGATACCAAGCCGTGGTCGTCTCAAAGAAATCCCGCATCGCATGGATGCGCTCGCTGGTGTACGTATCCTTCGCCTTCTCATCTTCCAGTTCGATGAGGCATTCCCGTAGCATCGTGAGGGTGGGATCGATTTCCCGCTTCTTTCGCTCATCTAGCACCACTCGGAACATTTCCCACACATCCTTCATCGATTCAAAGTGATCTCGTTTGTCACCCAATACATGCACCAGCTTCACGATGCCCCAGCCCTGAAGTTCCTTCAGGCTATTGCTCACGTTTGAGCGAGCCACAGCCAGCGTCTCCGCGATCTCTTCCGCGTGGAGCGGCTTAGGCGAGAGATAGAGCAGGGCATGAATCTGAGCCACCGTCCTATTGATACCCCACCGCGTGCCCATTTCTCCCCAATGGAGGATGAACTTCTGCTGAACTGGGGTCAGGGTATTCATGTGTGTTCCGTTATTTCTGTCTAAACAGAAATTAGAGAACATTGGGTCAATTGTCAAGAGAGTGTTGATTTTGAAAAAAGCAAAGAGCAGGCGATGATTTCCGCCTGCTCCTGATTAAATTATGTTGAAGAGCCGATTATTTGGCGTAGTGCCGCACGATCAAATCGTTCTGAATCCACAACAGCTTGCTAAAGGCTCTGATCGCAGCAGCTTTCAGATCATGGGGAATGTCGAATCCCATGATCGTCGCATTCACCGCGTCCGCTACAAAGCCCATGAGGGAATTCATCTGGATGAGCGGAACATCGAGGTGCGGATTGCCCGCTTTTGGGGTATGCATTTTGCCGACGAAATCGAGGTAGTTCACCAACTTGCCGTCATAGGGCGCGGTGACGAGCTTCTCGAGATAGCGGGCGAGGTGCTGCTTGCGGAATTGGATCTGTGGGTGATCCATAGTGAGGGATTCCACCGAGAGAGGCGTGTCTCCTGTGTAGCCTGCCTGGCGTGGGACGAAATGGCGCCAGGTTGCGTCATAGCCGATGAGCTTGGCGTAAACTGCATCCACCAAGCCAGGGACCAGTGGGGCGAGTAACGGAGCTGCACTGTGAATGACTTTGATGTCATCGTCGCTGAACCCGATAAATTCACAGAGATAGTTAAAGCGATATTCCAAGTCTGTCTCCAAACGTGCCTCGTCAATCTTCTTCATTTGTTGTCTTTTATTTAGTTGTGATGTGCTGATGCAGTCAGCATTTGTTCCATCAGAGTGGACCTGTTAGATGGTTTGTTCACCGCTGGGTTTGTTGAAAGATGTACATAATTTGCATCTATTGGAAAGGATTTTCCTGAATGAGCCATGCGGAGTAGGAAGAACGGCGGGGGTCAATGCCAAAATGGCATAGCGTTGAAAAAGTTGCGACGGTGGAGAGCGATATTTAGCTCCACCACCGCCGCAGTTGGTGAACAATCACCTTAAAGCACGGATTATGACTTCAATGATCTTCCGCCCATCGTCATAAAGAAACCGACGATGGCAGAGACGATACCGCCAACCAGCAACCACATGGATTTATCTGTGGGGTTGCCAGTGAATGCCCGGGAAACATCCGAGCTAAATGAGTCAGAAGCCTGTATGCCGAAGACGACCAGCACAGCACCTGCGACTAGCAGGGCGATTCCAAGATACTTGTTCATAATATAGCCTATTATTGATTGTTGAGATTGTTTGGACTCTTGCTGTTTAGACACTGCGGCGACCGCCAATCAGCGCCACCAAGAAGAATACGATAAACACCAGGAACAGGATCTTTGCGATTCCTGCAGCCGCGCCTGCTATGCCGGAAAAACCTAGCACGGCAGCAATCAGAGCGATGATCAGGAAGGTAATGGTCCAGCTTAACATATTTATCCTTTCACTTATTTGTTTTAACTTTCTTACCCTTTAATAGCGTTGAGTGGGCCAACTTCATCTCAGGTGCCTGATGTGTGTGTAATTTGCTTTTTATCAATCACTTGTGAAAATGTGGTAGCACTTCATTGAAGGCGTTGCTGGCAGGATACGTTTCAAAATCACTAGGCTTCATTGCGTTTTGCATGATGAATGATCGGCTTCTTTGGCTGCGACCTCAGGTGGCAGTTTGCAGCTTCGATGAAGAAATGGCCGGTAATTGTTCTTCGCTGGCACTGCTGCAGTAGGCACGTAATTTGACTTGGGCTTCCAGAAGCGTGGTGGCCGATTCCATCAAGTGATTATTTTCAGGAAGTCCTTTGATCTGTGTGACAGATCCCCAGCAGCCTATGACAACCGGTTTCGCCGGCAGTTCTTCGTTGATATGCTGGTACATTCCTTGCGCAAGGAAGTCAGGTTCATCCGAAACTATGCCCAAACAAATCACCTTGGGTGAGAGTGCTGCGAGTTCTGCCGCCCGTTGACTTGCATCCAGATCAGCAGAGATCACAGGCATAAAGATATGTTCACTTCCTAAGCTGTCCGAGAGGAGCAAGAGAGCCATCTCATCGATTGCATCTTGGGCCGGACAGCCCACCACCAATGGCCGGGTGGTGATCTTGGTCTGCGGAGAGTCATCGGGTGTGCTCTTGATACGGCTTTTCTCCATCAACTGCCGGATAAGCAAGAGTATCTGGTGTCTTGTTTGCAGCGGGAGCAACCCCGCTTTCTCATCATGGCGGCACGCCAACAAAGTCGGCAGGATTAGCAGATCAAAAAGTTCTGTGCGCGTATGAGTCTTCAAGAAATCTTGGACGAGCAACAGGGCTTCGTCTGAATTCTGCGCCACAAGTCTCTGATAAAGTGCCTGGTGAGGTGTCAAGGCAGCTCGGCTGCCCAACAGATGGCTGATGAAATTCAGTTCGGGTATGCTCTTGCAAATCACCATCAGACAGACCGTCAACGGTGCAGCGAGCACAAGGCCCAGTGCCCCCCAAAGCCACGTCCAGAAAGCCATCATGACCAGCAAAGCGACTTCTGAAACGCCTATTCCCTGGCCATATATGACAGGCTCGAGCACCATGTTGTTGAGCAATTCCCAGCCCAAGATCAAACCGATCACAATGAGCGGTGAGACCCAACTGTTGAAGACCGCCAGACTCATCAACACGGGTGCCACGGCTCCCAGCACAGGTCCGGCATACGGAATAAAACGGGCTATGGCTGCCATAAAACCCCACAAAACAGCGTAAGGTAAACCGATCAGTGACAAACCGATAGCGATGCCAAACCCAAAGATTGCATTTAATATGCATTGTCGCACCAGATAGCGGCTGACCTTCTGGCTGATCTCTTCAATCGCTTTGGTTGTCATCACCAGGCGTTGTCTTCCAGCCAGATGTACCACACGATCGCGGAGATCTTCCCGGCGCAGCAGCATGAAAACCACAAGCACTACGACCAGACCAGCCGATCCAAGTTGCTCCATCAGCGAATCCAACACCGGATCTTTCTCTGCGATGGTGGTTTTTTCCTGAACTACAACCGGAGCATTTGTGCCGACAGTTGCTTCATCCGTCGTGTTGGTCTTGGATGGCTGATTCTGTTTAAGTTCATCCACAATCTCTTTGGCGATGTCTTTCACCTTGATGAGAGACTCGTTGTTGCTGGCACTACGGATGTCGGATATCTTTTGCCGTATGTTCTCGCGATAAGCAGGCAGATCGTCAGCTAGACTCTTCAGTTCCACCACAATCATCGTGCCTACCGTCGCTATCAGGGCAAAGGTCAGCACCACGGTCAATATGACTGATGGAACTTGCCCCAACCCCCATCTGCGCAATCTTGTGACGACAGGGGATAGGATGAAGGTGAGAAGTATCGCAAGAGCTATGGGAATCAATATCTCTCTTCCAAAGTAGAGTATGCCGATCACCAAACTGCCGCCAGCCAGTAACAGCAACGCCGAGAGGCTTCTTCTTTGGCTGGGGTTTTGATGGGTATGTTCCATGGCGAAATAAGTGAAAATGCAAATCAGGGCCGGGCGAAACGGGGTTTCGCCAAACGGCCCGCGTTCTTGACCGGCCGATAGTTACCGGTTGGTGGATTTGCCATCGCAGGCTTCATCAAGCGCTTTCCGGACTCGGTCTTCCGTTTCACCAGTACGTTTTTGGATGCGGCCTACGAGTTCTTCTTCTTTGCCTTCTACGAAGCGCAAATCATCGTCAGTTAGCTTTGCCCATTTCTGCTTCAGCTTGCCCTTGGCGATGTTCCAATTGCCTTTTACGACTAGAGTACTCATTTGTTTGATTGGTAGATTGATTTACATGGTTTTGCCGTAAATATTCAGTCTTACGGCCCCGATTCATTAAAATGGCGCAGTTTAGGTGCCATTGTTTCTGAGTTTTTACATATCTGGTTGATTTACAATTTGTTGCATCACTTTTTGAGTTATTTCTTTGCTCGGCTACACCTTGCTTTTTGCATAAGTTATTCAAAAAGCGATGCAATCTATCTACCAATGAAGCCAATGAGAGGTTCTTCAGATTGTATGATGAGCGGCCTTGTTACTTGAGGGAGTGAGGCTTTTATGCATATTGCAATGAACGAACGGGTGGCAGTGTGCATTTTTCGTGAAAGTGATTGCTGCAGCAAGTGGATTGTATATCTGTAAACTGCTCTGTTTAAGCATCTTGTGATTTTTTTTGTGGAGGCGCTTGGGCGGTATGATTTGAGCTAAGTAAGTTTGATTAGCACAGGTCCATTTGCCTGATAATCCACAACCTAACCCAACTACAAAGTAGAGCTTAGTATGACCAAGCAAATCCTTCTTTGCCTGACCAATTCTCCTTTGCATGCACACCAAGTCGTGGACTGGCTAAAACAGGAAGGATTCCCTGCAAAAGACATTTCGGCATGTGTTCCTGAAAAAAGAGGAATGATGACAGCTCAAAGGCAATGCGTAGAAATGGGTGGCAATGCATCTCGCAATGGTCATGTTGCTGTTCTCGGGCAGAAGTTTTTGAAATCAGCGAAGTCAGTTGTCAAAGGTTTGGGTGAGAATGCTGGTATCGCGAATTTGTTGATGGCCAAAGGATTCTCTGAACCCGAGGCGCGCAGCTATGAGGTGCATGTAAAAAAAGGAGGGATCGTGATTTCAGTCCATCCTGGCAGCCTTTCTAAGCTCCGCCGGGCCAAGGAAATTTTACAAACTGCCGGGACCCAAAACATCGTGGAATCAGGGGTGGCTCGAAATGGGCGGAATGCTTTGCAAGCGGAATTTGCCTGACATGAAAAACGGGAATGAATGTCAAGGCACGGAACCTGCAGGGCTATAAAGGTGAACAACTAACTTGTTAAAAATATGTTATACACCTTGGCTCTAATACTCGTCATCGCCTGGCTGCTGGGACTGGTTTCGTCATACACTTTGGGCGGTTTCATCCACATTCTCTTGGTCGTAGCCATCATCGCCGTATTGGTGCGTCTCGTCCAAGGACGCGGAGTTCGGGGCTGAAGTCCGGCAGCGATGAAAGCCCGAATGCAATAAAACAAGACCCATGAAAACAAATACCATGAAAAAACATACTGAAGCGGTCTCTACCGATCTGGAAACTTTGGCGGAAGACGCACGCGCACTCCTTGCGGCGACAGCAGACGTGGCAGAGGAGAGGGTGGTCGCGGCTCGGAAACGCATCACCGCCGTGTTGGATAAGGGCAAGGATGCCATTGAACATGTGCAGGATCAGGCCGTGGCGGGGGTGAAGGCGGCGGACAAAACCATTCGTGCCCATCCATATGAATCCATAGGCATCGCCTTGGGCGTTGGCGCACTGATCGGTTATCTTTTGGCACGCCGCAATTAGAATACTCTTATGGATGCATCTCCTGGGAAGTTCGGTCGCATAACATCTCTTGCCAGAAGGATGCTGCACCGGTTTCTCGCCATAGGGGAGAATCGTATTGAGCTCTTCCTGCTCGAGGTGCAGGAAGAGCGTGAGAAATTGGTGAAAGTGCTGCTTCTTGTCGTAGGCATGGCAGTATTCGGCTTGCTGGCAGGCATCGCGCTGACCTTGGCGGTCATGCTGTTTTTCTGGGAGCGCTCACCAGTGCTGGCTCTGGTGATAATGACTCTGATCTATGGTTTGATGGCCGCATATTTGTATCATCGTATGATGGCTTTGCAACGGGATTGGCAAACGTTGCCGGGAACGTTGGAGCAATTGCGAAAGGACCGCGAATGTCTGGATCAAAATCTGCTTTGAACTCCTTGGAGGCGCGGAAACAGCTTTTGTTGATGGAAAGCGAATTGAATCGCATAGAGTGCTGCAATGAACTCGCCACTTTAAAACAGGAAGTATCCGGAGTTGTGGAGGAAGGTCGCTCATTAATTAACACCGCCGGATTCGTCGTGGCGGGTTTCAGGGCGGTGCGCAGTTTCTACACTGATCGAAAGAAAGACCCCGAGGCCGGGGAACAGCCGGGCATATTCTCGCTTTTGCTGAGAATGATCATGACCGGTGCCTCCATTTGGAAAAAGCAGGACTTGGGAAAAGATTGAGGGATTTATGCTGAAACACACATACACGGCATTTCTGGTGATGTTGATGCTAGGTTGCATCATCAGTGATGCCCAGGCACAACTTGACCCCATGGAGCGGAGCATCGTCCATCTGGGATATGATCAATCGTTCAAAGGGCAGGGGCCGCAGGCGGCATATGCGTTCTACTACTATAACGACCCTGATTTCCTGGCGACGAACAAGACTCTCAGGCTTGTCATAGCCCCCGTTTACTTGGATGGTGAATTGGGCTTCAAACAGCTGATTTCTCCGAATACCGACTTCGGCATCGGTTTTAATGGTGGAGGGTTCAGTGATAATTTCTACGAAGTTCGCCAAGGACATTACTACAAAGAAGAGAGTTTTGATGGGCACGCCGGCGGACTTTCCGTGAACGCTTATCACCGGCTTAATCCTGACCATTCCATTCCCTTGAGCTTCGTCGCGCGCACAGGCTTCCGTTATTCGATTTTCGATGAGACTGACAGGACCGCTGGTAACTTCACAGTGCCATCAGACAATAAGGTCGGCTTCGTCCGTACAGGTTTGCGTTTTGCCGGGAAAGAGCCTGTGCTTTACCCGGACTTGGGGCTGGAAGTTTCCCTCTGGTATGAGCGCCAGCAGCGTTTTGACAGTGAAAATTTCGGCTATGCCGGTGAGCGTCCGGTGAAGTCGCACACAGATCTTTATTGGGTATACGCCGGGCTTAATTACGGCTGGACCAATACCGGGCATCACGTTTCTTTCTCTGTCACCGCAGCAGGATCTTCCAGTGCTGACCGTTTCAGTGCTTGGCGGTTGGGAAGTGTGTTGCCTTTGGGGGCGGAATATCCGCTGATTTTACCGGGCTACTACTATCAGGAGTTGACGGCGGAAAGATTCGTCCACCTTCATGCCAGTTACATGTTACCGCTCAGTCCGAGCCGGCGGTGGCAATTTCGCGCCGAAGTCGCCTCTGCGGCCATCGATTATCTGGATGGCTTCGCCCAACCGGATGTATGGCAGACCGGTGCCGGTGCCGGCATCGCCTATTCCCCTGAATCACAAAGCTGCCGGGTCGTGTTGCGATATGGATATGGCTTCAACGCCATTAGAGGGAGTGATGAAGGTGCGCACAGCGTCGGTCTGCTGTTCCAGTATGATTTTAAAGCCAGGAAACGGCTGGCCAAGGCCCGAGAGTAACAAGAATCTCCGCATGCTTTTGCCGGACTGATGTCAGGCGAAAGTGTTTTTGCGGCGGACGTTGATTTTAACTGATGAGCGCTGAGTTTTAGAGACTATGCTGCGTCAACCTGGCAACCAATTCTATAAAACCGTAGTATTGGTATGGCTTACCCTGTCAGTGGCAAGTGTGTTGCTGGCAGCACTGACGTGGTTGCAACTTTCCGAGCGTTTGGCAGCGGCGAGACGGGCGATTGTGATACGGACGGAAGTAGAGCAAGTATTGAAGATGCTGCTGGACGTGGAGACTTCGGCACGCGGGTTTGTCATCACCGGGGAAAATGATTTTCTTGTGCCGATGAAGCAGGCCCAAACTGCGCTTCCCGTCAAATTTGACTATCTCGCTGAGTTGACCCGCAATGACTCCGACCTGCTCAAGCGCATCATGGACCTGCGGGGAAAAGTCGAGCTGCACCTGAGCAATCATGATAAAATAGTGGCGGTACGAAGGGATCAGGGTTATCTGCCCACCAAGGCGCTCTTCAACGATGGGCGGGCCAGAAAATTGATGGATGAAATCAGGGATGAAATTGCCTCTATCCACAGTCTGCGCGCCCATCTTATCTCCGACGAGGGTGGCAAGGAGCGATCCCAACTCAGGCGTGCCAGTCTTACCAGTTTGGTAGCAGGCGTTCTCGGCATAGGTGCGGGGCTTTTCGCATTCTGGCTCGCCCGATCGACTCTGAAGCACCAAGAGAGGGAGCGCGTGCTGGTGGAGGCCAAACTTCAGGCGGAAAGGAACAGTGCTGAGAAGACTGTTTTCCTTGCAAACGTCAGTCACGAGATACGTACGCCCATGAATGCGATCTTGGGCTTTAGTGAGCTTTTGGAGACCGAACTGCGAGAGCCCAAGCCACGCCATTATGCCAAGGCGATCCGCTCCAGCGCCGGCTCCCTGTTGCAGTTGATCGATGATGTGCTCGACATTTCCAAGATCGAAGCAGGAGCTATGGTGCTCCGCCCGGAGCCTACCGACCCACGTGAGCTCTGCGAATTTGTCCGCACGGTATTTGCCGAGATAACAACACGAAAAAAGATCAAACTGATTTGCCATCCCGTGGAGGATATGCCGCGAGCATTGCTGCTGGACCGGCTCCGCTTGCGACAGATACTGGTGAACTTGGTCGGCAATGCCGTGAAATTTACAAATAAAGGCAGCATCGAGATGAAGGTCTCGTTTGAAAAGCAGCAACAAAGCGACAAAGTGACACTTGTTTTCGAAGTTCAAGACACAGGTGAAGGGATACCAAAAGAGAAACTTGACGCCATCTTTCAACCTTTTGTCCAAGGCGATGACGTGCGTGACAAAGAGGGCACGGGATTGGGGCTGGCGATCGTCCGTCGTTTGGCTGATCGCATGGGAGGCACCATCACGGTGGCCAGTATCGTCGGGCAAGGCAGCGTTTTCCATCTCCGGTTGCCGGACATCGCGGTTTCCCCCCGCATCCCCGAATCTTCCGTGGAGCCGGATGAGCCTGTGAATTTCAATGATTTCTGCCCTTCAAAGCTGCTGGTGGCAGACGACAATGAATTGAATCGTGAGCTGCTCGCCGGCATGTTCGCCGGTTCTCATCATGAACTGGTGTTCGCGTCAGGCGGTCTGGAGGCCATCGAGAAAGTCCGAAACATGCGGATGGATCTGGTGTTGCTCGACATACGCATGCCAGGAATGACCGGACATCAAGCGCTGGAAAAGATACGGGAAATACCCGGCACGGAAATGCTACCCGTGATCGCGGTGACGGCCGCCAGCACATTCCAGCAGAATGAATCTGCCAAAGTGAGGTTCAACGCCTTTCTTTCCAAACCCTTTTCCATGCGGCAGCTTTATGATGAACTGGCTCATTTCCTGCCCCGCCAGACGACGGCACAGACACCCGCATTGGTGGTAGAGCAGGAACTTGATCCGGGATTGCTGGGGCAGCTCGTTACACGGCTGCAGCAACTGGCCCAAGATGAATGGCCGGCGCTCTGTGGCACCTTGGGTGTGAATGAAGTCTCGGCATTTGCTGGAAAACTCGAAGCACTGGGCGGAGAGTTCACTTGCGCACCCCTGCATCAATATGCGACGAAACTCGCCGTGTTCGCAAATGCTTACGATGTGACTGAAATGGAAAAAAGACTGCTCGAATTCCCAAAGCTGATCGAGCGTCTGGAAGAGGCTATGCACGGAAAAGTATGAAATTGGGGAAAACATCTGACAATGCGGGGAACGATACGGTGAGCATGCCTGTCTCTGCTCGTGTACTGGTAGTGGATGATCAGCCGGTGAATATACAGGTCGTCGGCAACATCTTGGGTAAACTGGGGTATGAGATCGTGCCCGCTGCTGACGGCACCACTGCGCTCAAACGGATGGCATTGCGGACACCCGACCTCATTCTGCTGGATGTCATCATGCCAGACATGAGCGGTTTCGAAGTTTGCCGTCAGATCCGTGAGAACCCGGCTTGGAAAGATATTCCCGTCATATTCGTCTCGGCTGCGGACGACAAGGAGCTCGTGATCCGAGCCTTCAATGAAGGCGGGGTTGACTATGTCACCAAGCCCTTCAATCACGCCGAACTGCTTTCTCGTGTTAAAACACATCTGACACTTAAAGCCGCCCGGGACCGCTTGTATCAGCTCGCTGAGGACAAGGACGAGCTGTTGGGGATTCTGGCCCATGATCTGAAGAACCACTTGAGCGGAATGCAACTCAGCGCCCAACTGCTGAAGGACCGAATGGGGGCAGTAGAAAACCCGAAGACCATGCGGCTCGTAGATAACATGTGCCAGTCGACCGGACAGTTGCTTGTGTTTGTGAAGGAGTTTTTGGCCAATGCCTCAGTGGATCACGGACTTCAATTGCAAAAAAACCGTGTAAGTATGGCTGAAGCAGTGAACGGCATCGTGCTGGAGCATCAGGAGGCGTCCGCGCGGAAAAACCTTCAAGTCCTCGCCACCCTTCCGCAGCAAGATACTCACGTTTACGCGGACAGCACGGCACTTAACCAAGTTTTGGACAATTTGCTTTCCAATGCGGTCAAATTTTCCCAGCCCGACAAAGAGATCAAAATAACAGTACGTGTCGAAGGTGAACATGTGGTTTGCGTTGTGCAGGATGAGGGGCCTGGGTTTACCCCAGAGGATAAAAAACGTATGTTCCGACGTTATGGCCGACTTTCCGCCAGGCCCACTGGTGGCGAGCCTTCCACCGGACTGGGCCTGAGCATCGTAAAAAAACTTATGCAAGAGATGGGTGGCGAAGTGATCTGTGAAAGCGAACCGGGCGCTGGGGCCACTTTCACCCTCCGCCTGCCGGTGGCACTGAAATGATTTTTGGAGAATGACTTATGGACTTCCTTGTAATTGATGATGACAAAACGTTTCGGGAGGCAACCTGCATCCTGATCGACGATGAGAACCACTACGCTGAAGGCGCGCCGACGGGCGCTTACGCGCTCTCCCGTTTGAAGGAGACCAAGTTTGATGCGGCGCTATTGGATCTTCACCTGGGCGCCGAGGACGGTCTCGATATCCTGCAGCAGATCGTGAAGAGCCATCCCCAGCTTCCTGTGGTGATGTTTACCGCCGAGGGCAATGTGAAAACGGCTGTGGAAGCAATGCGCCGGGGCGCGGTCGATTTTCTGGAAAAGCCGTTTCAGCGGAAGGAATTTCTGATGGTCCTGGCGCGTTTGAACAAATTCCATCAGATGGGACAGCGCATCGAACGGCTCGAACGCGAAGTAAGTGAGACAAAATCACAATCCGGAGAGCCAATCTTCGACTTCACCACACCGCTGATGCAGCAGATGATGGAGGTTCTGCTACGAGCGGCTCCCACGCCAGCATCCGTGCTGATACTGGGCGAAAGTGGCACAGGCAAAAGCGTGGCGGCACGTGCAGTCCACCAGAACAGCCTTGTCGCTGAAAAACCCTTCATCACCGTGAGTTGCCCAAGTCTCTCAAAAGAACTGCTCGAAAGCGAACTCTTCGGCAGTGTGCGTGGTGCCTACACCGGTTCCGTCAAAGATCATTGGGGCAAAGTCAAGGCAGCCGAAGGTGGAACCCTGTTTTTGGATGAGATCGGCGATCTGCCGATGGAAATCCAACCAAAACTCCTGCGCTTGTTGCAAGAACGTGAATACGAACGCTTGGGGGAGAATGTCACGCGTCAGGCAAATGTCCGTGTCATCGCCGCCACCAACCGTGATCTAAGGAAGAGGGTCGCAGAAGGTGCATTTCGTGAGGATCTCTATTTTCGCCTCAATGTGATCAGTGTGGAGATGCCACCGCTAAGAGAGCGTCAGGAAGATCTTGTGAAGTTTGCGCAAAACTACGCTGCCCATTTCGGTTCGCAATGCCGTCGTCCCCAGATCGGATTCGCACCGGAGGCTATCACCTGTCTCCGTGCTTACTCATGGCCGGGCAATCTCCGGGAGATGCGCAACGCCATTGAACGCGCGGTCATACTTGCTCAGGACGACCACATAAAGCCGGAGGATTTCCCGGCCGAGATACGCTCACCAAACACAAGTGCCACAAACGCTTCAGAAGCGGTAGGAACGCTGATCTCTTTGGACAAGCTGGAGGAACTCCACATCAGAAAAGTGCTGGAGAAAGTCTCCAGCCTCGGTGAGGCAGCTTCAGTCTTGGGAATCGATCAAGCCACGCTCTACCGGAAGCGTAAAAAACTTGGATTAGAATAGCTATAGTATATATAGTTATAAAACCAGCCCTGCCAGGGCTGGTTTTTTTATTTCCTTACCGCGATTTGACCTGGGTAGCGTCTTGGAATTTTCATGCCGAATGCATCGAAGTAACTGCAACCCTGCAATACGCAATAAAGTGGGAAGTTTAGTTCTAGTTAAAAGTATCAGCGAATCAACGGGTTGCGCAGAGCGAAGGCTGTGGCACCTGCGTTGCTTAAATCAAGTTGCAGTTAAAGAACAACACAATGGTTATGAAAAACTTCAGTCAATTCATCATGGGTACTGTGCTGGGAATCGCGCTTCTGTCCGCCGGTTGTGCGGGTAGCCGCTCGGAACGCAGCACGGGAGAATCAATTGATGACCGTGCCACGGTCATGCGGGTGAAGAGCGCCCTTCACAACGACGCCATCTATAAGTATCCGGACGTCGAGGTGGCGAGTTTCAAAGGCAGCGTGCAACTCAGCGGCTTTGTTGACAACAACGAGCAGAAGAGCCGGGCCAGTGATCTCGCCAAGAATGTGGAAGGTGTGAAAGAACTTCGCAATAACATCACCGTCAAGCCTTGAGTTCTCGGGCTTACAGACCACAGCGCGCATGTCTTATATGATATGACGCGCTTTTTACTAAACTAATATCACCAAACTTGAAATTGAACCAATACGTGAAAACTAAACCATTATTCGTCGGAACAGTTTTAGCCTTAACCTTGACCTCATCTGCTTGGGCAGAGCATGAGGGTAATGTGCATGATGATGCTGATGGCCCTTATCATGCTCATGAAATGGTTTTCGAAGGTTTTGGTTCTGCGTCATTTGGTCGCGAGACCATAGACAACATCTCCGCAAACCGTATAAAGAATGATGCGCGTTTGGGGGCAGGCATCGGTATGAGCTATTTCTTCACCAAACACGTTGGTGTAGGTGGTGACGCCTTTGTGGAAAATACAGCCCACAGCTTTGTGGATAACGTTTCGGCCAGCGGCATATTCCGTCTGCCAATCGGGACCACCGGGTTGGCTCCCTATATTTATGGCGGCGGCGGTCATGAGTTCGATCTTACCAGGCAGTGGTTCGCACACTTTGGTGGTGGCCTGGAGTATCGCTTCAGTTCGGCGATCGGAATTTTCACAGATGCCCGGTATGTCCTCGTGGACAAGACGGCTAACTACGGCGTTGTAAGGCTTGGTTTTCGCACCACCTTTTAGCCGGACATAGAGAAAGGAATAATATGAAAAAGAAAGTATTGGCTATTACATTTGCGGCGGCAACGGTGTTTGCTGTGGGATGCAAGCCCAGCCCGCAACCAACTCCCAATGACAAACCGGTCAATCAGGGCGTTGATGCGACAGCCCGCCAGGTGGAGAAGGTCCAGAATGAAACGGCAGCTGCAGCGAAAGAAATCAATGAATATGCCTATGCCCAGAGGGCAGAATTCGCCGACAAGATGAAAGTGCAGCTGGCGGATATCAAAAAAGAGATGGATATGCTGGCTGCCCGTCTCGAGAACGCAAGTGAGCCCACTAAAACAGAGGGCAAAGCAAAATTGGAAGCGCTAAAGGTCAAAGTGGCTTCCCTGGACAAACAATTGGATGGCATCAAAGACGCCAGCGAATCGAGCTGGAACGACGTCAAATCAGGTTTCCAGAAAACCTATGACGATGTGAAGGATTCATTCCAACAGGCGCGCCAATGGTTGAGTGACAAGATCGCTCCCTAAAAAGATCGATCTGCTCATAACGCGCCGGGCGATTGCTACTCTGCCCGGCGCGTTTTAATTTGTTTGATCAATGGTGTTCCGAAGTCCCGGCTTCCCGGTTTCTGATGCTATAACGAGTTGTGTTTCCCGTTGTCAGATATCGCTGCAAATCAACCCATCGAAGCAGCCCTAAGTTTCTGACAGCTTGACTGCAGATCAAGAGGAAATGGATTGAGGCTGTCTCAAAAGGTTTCACAGGGAGGATGCTCTATGGTGGAATTTCTCTGGTTGGCCTATCTTTTCTGAAGCGAATTGCTTTCGCTCATCGGGCCGGGCGGATAATCTCGATTCTCCAACCTTATCTCCGTCAGAAGGCGGCGCTCAGCAACTCACTCCTGCATGTCGGATTTAATGAGTTGCTGCCGTTCCTATTAGTCAGTCTTTAATGAGGGGATTGATTATTTCCGGCCAAATCAAAATGGCAAGATGCAAAAAGAGAAGGCGACTGTGTAAGCCGCCTTCAAGTATGGTTTAATTTTATTGTTGGAAGTTTTGAAATATTAACCCACGCGACCGGGGTTAACATTGATCTTGGATACTTTTCCGTCGACACTGCTTACCCAGATTTCGCCGACTTTGAGATCGATCTTGGTGTCTTTTTTGGCTGCCCAGATCGAGATTTTCCAAATGGGGAAACCCTCTGTTCCCTGGGTTAGTGTCATATCCGTTCCCATTACTTTCAAATTTTCAAGGATGGGTTCCCGAAGCGCTATGTCCAAGGCCTTGTCAGAGTCAACTTTGAGTTGGGATGCGTCCATCTCGGCGTATTGCTCAGTGGTCAGGCCTAGTAATTGGACATTGCGCTTCACGCTGACCAGGTTGCCTGCCGTAAACTTGAGTTCCGTACCCGTAGCGAAACGCGATGTGGCGTTTTCCACCGGGGTCAGGCTTTCAAAATACACCACATACCAGGTCGTGGGAGTGGTGCTGCGGGAAGATTTATCCGAGCGGATTTGGACGATTTTGTCCCGTGATTGTTCGATCACGTACTTGTTGCCTTCTTTGGCTAAATCCAAGGCCGTGCGATCAAGGACCGAGGCTGTCAATAAGCCACAAGCCATGACGAGAGTCAGACCTAGAGTTGCGATTTTTGAGAACTGAAATGTAGTTTTCATATGAGATTACCAATCGCAGAATCTATGCCCGAAGTTTCGACCATAGGGAGGAGTTTTGTTTTTGTCTTTGTTTTAAAACAACTTTTATACTGATGACTGGCTGCATAATTACTTTTAAAACAGGACGATAGAAATAAAACCAGCAGTTCTGGAATGCTGGATAACTGTTCGAGAAGAGAGGGGATTAAGAGAAGACTGCTTCGTCATGTTTGCATTTTCTGACAGTCGATGTTTTGCAATGTGCAAGCTTTTGCGTGACATACGCACGTTCGTTGGAGGGCGCCATCAAGACGGTACACACTTTGCTGGTAATGTGCCATGCATGCCATCTGGAAAGGGACAATCAGTTTTGGTTTGGTGACGATACCCGTGTCTCTCTATTCTGCCGTCAAGCGTGAGGAATTGAAATTCCGGCTCCTGCGGAAATCTGATCTCAGTCCCGTAAACTACAAACGCGTAGCAGAAGCCGATGGTAAGGAGGTGGCTTGGGATCAGATAGTGAAGGGTTATGAGTACGAGAAAGACAAATTTGTCGTTCTGAAAGAGGAGGATTTCAAGCGCGTGGATATTGAAGCTACGCAAACTGTCGAGATCATCAATTTTGTGAGGATCAAAGATGTGGATCCATTGCTCTTCCATAAGCCATACTATATGGAGGTCGGCAAGGGCGGGGATAAGGCGTATTCACTGCTCCGTGCTGCTTTGGAGGAGAGCGGAAAGATTGCCATCAGCAAAGTGGTCATCAAGACTAGGGAGCATCTCGCTGCCATAAAACCGGAAGAGAATCGCTTGATGCTGGAGTTGATGCATTTCCCGGGTGAAATACTGTCGGCGGATGAATTCAAAGAACCTGTCGAGCGGAAGGCTGTTGCGAATGAGTTGAGCATGGCGCAAAAATTGATCGAAAGCATGTCAACCGTATGGAATCCTGGGGATTACAAGGATGATTATCGCGAGGCGTTGGAGAAAGTGATTGAGGGGAAACTGGAGCATGGCGGTGCTAACAAGCAGGCGCCGAAACGGAGGACAAAGCCTGCAAATGTGATCGATTTAGCTGCCGTATTGCAGCAAAGCATACAGGAGACTGCTGCCCGGGGCAAGGCGGGCAGAAAAAGGACTGCAAAATCACACAAAAAGGCCGCTTGATTGAAAGTATGCCATGTCTCTCAAGGAATACATAGGCAAGCGCGATTTCTCTGCGACGCCTGAGCCTGACATTGCAGAGTCAACGTCCTATCCGGGCAAGTTCCGCTTTGTGATTCAAAAGCATGCAGCAAGTCGGTTGCATTATGACTTCCGATTGGAACTGGGCGGTGCATTGAAATCTTGGGCTGTGCCGAAGGGGTTGCCCTACAAAAAAGGAGAGAAGCGCTTGGCCGTGCAGGTCGAGGATCACCCAGTCACTTACATCGATTTTGAAGGGGTCATTCCGAAAGGACAATACGGTGCAGGCACGGTGATGGTCTGGGACACAGGTATGTTTGAACCGTTAAGCCGTACGCCTTTAAAAGATCTGGCAAATGGCAAGTTGCACGTGGAACTGCATGGGAAAAAAGTTGAAGGTGAATGGTTCTTGGTCAGGTTGCGTGATAAAGGGCAATGGTTGCTTATCAAAGGTGGAGTAGGTATGAGGCCGCCGAGCAAGAAAGAGGAGAACAGATCAGTGATATCAGGATTGGGGATGGAAGAGTTGGGGAAAAGTGCAAAGGTGTGGAAATCCGGAGCAAGGAGAGAAACGGATCGTCGGGAGCAATCGACCGAGCATGTGGAGCCGAGGAAAAAAGAAACGGTGAAGCCGCATGCCATGAGCGCGTTCATTGAACCGATGAAAGCCCGGCTGGTTAGTGAGCCGCCTGAGGGAGATTGGCACTACGAGATCAAGTTTGATGGCTTTCGTGCGCTTGCATTTTGTCGCGGGAGAAAAGTTGAGCTTTATTCCCGGAATGAAAATGACCTGGGTAGAAAGTTCCCCGAGGTCGTAAAGGCTTTGCGACAGATTTGTTTCGACGACGCGATTTTGGACGGAGAGATCGTGGCTTTGGACAAGAAAGGCAAATCATCATTTCAGCTGTTACAGGCTTATGAAATGGGTTCCGGACGTCCGCCGCTGGCATACTATGTTTTTGATGTGCTACGGTTTGATGGTGAGCAGCTTTTGAGGCTGACGCTGGAAGAGCGTCGTGCAAGGCTTGAATCACTGAAATTGACCGAACCGATCCGTATTTCGCCTTCATTGGGCGATGATGGTGACGGACTTTTGAAGCAAGCGAGAAAACTGGGGGTCGAAGGCTTGATTGGAAAGCGATCCGGCTCCTTCTACGAAAGCGGACGCCGAAGCGGAGCCTGGATCAAACTTAAGCTGCAGCAGGAGCAAGAGTTTGTTGTCGGAGGTTTTACTGAGCCTGCTGGCAGCCGCAAGTATTTTGGGGCTCTTTTGCTGGGCATCCAAGATCAGCGAGGGTTGGCGTTTGTTGGGAAGGTAGGGACAGGCTTTGATGGAAGGCTTTTGCGGCATTTGTACAAGTGTTTCTGTGAATTGGACAGCGACAAGTGCCCATTCCATAATTTGCCTGAAAAAAACCGTCAACATTATGGGAAAGGTATCACCATTTCCCAGATGAAGCTCTGCCATTGGCTAAAACCTGAGATAGTTTGCCAGGTGAGGTTCTCAGAATGGACTCGCGATGGCAGCTTGCGGCAACCGGTATTTCTCGGGCTGCGAGAGGACAAAGAAGCCAAAGATGTCGTTCGTGAAAAGGTGACTGCATGAGTGCGAAAACACAACTCACCATTGAAGGAACCCGGGTAAAAGTCGGCAATCTTGAGAAGATATTTTATCCTTCAACGGGTTTCACCAAAGGAGATGTGATTGACTACTATGTGCAGATCTCTCCTTATCTGCTGCCGCATTTGAAGGACCGTCCCATCACTCTCAAGCGTTATCCGGATGGTGTGAATGGGTTTTTCTTTTATGAAAAGAAGTGCCCGCCACACCGGCCGGAATGGGTTAAGACAGCCAAGGTCCCCCGCTCAAAAGGGGGAGAGATCAATTATTGTGTAATGAACGATTTGCCTGCGCTGGTCTGGGCGGCGAATCTGGCGGATCTGGAGTTGCATACGTTCTTGCATAAAGCGCCAGCCATTCATAAGCCGACTGCCTTGGCCTTCGATCTCGATCCGGGACCACCAGCAGATGTCATTGAGTGCTGCCGGGTCGCACTCTGGTTAAAAGGATTGTTCGATGAGTTGGGAATGAAGTGTTTTCCAAAGACATCCGGATCCAAAGGGCTACAAGTTTATGTGCCGCTAAATTTGGCAGTGACATATGGGCAAACCAAATCATTCGCACACGCGGTGGCGCTGGCATTGGAGAGGCAATTTCCAGATTTGGTCGTGTCGAAGATGCAAAAATCCTTGAGAAGAGGAAGGGTATTGGTGGATTGGAGCCAGAACGATGACCACAAAACTACGATCTGTGCCTACTCGCTACGTGCTAAAGACCATCCTACCGTGTCTACTCCGGTCACTTGGGACGAAGTCGGGAGCGCTCTGAGGAAAAACAAAGCCGCTCTGCTGGTTTTTGAGAGCCAGGATGTTCTAAAGCGAGCAGTCAAATTAGGGGATGTATTTGAGCCGGTTTTGAAACTGAAGCAGAGGCTGCCAGCATTGAAGACACTGGCAACCATTTGATCTTGCTATCAGTTGAAGATGACTTCCACCTGGTGGTTTCTCCCATCATCGATCAGGCGGATCATTGCATCAGCTTGGGTGCCCCCATTCATGATCACTGTTTGCTGTCCGTTCCAATTGTTCGAGCGATTGATGAGGTCGATGTGATACACCGTGTTTCGATATCGATAATGGATACGGTAAGATTTCCATGATGACGGCACGCGTGGGGTGAGGTGGAGCTTGTCGATCTCCAAATTCACTCCGAGCAATGTCTCAGTGATCAGGCGATACATCCAGCCGGCTGAACCGGTATACCAAGTCCAGCCTCCGCGCCCGGTATGGGGAGGCACGCTATAAACATCAGCTGCAACGACATAAGGCTCGACCTTATAACGGGCAGCTTTTTCCGATGTGTCTGTGTGCAGAACAGGATTGATGAGAGAGAAGAGTTCCCATGCGCGGTCGATATCGCCGGCTTGGGCAAAGGCCATAACAGTCCAGATGGCCGCATGGGTGTACTGCCCGCCGTTTTCACGCACTCCAGGCACATAGCCCTTTATGTAACCTGGTTCGAGGTGTGATTTGTCGAAGGGTGGATCGAACAACTGGATCAGTTTGGCTTCACGGCGTACCAAGCGATGCTGTACAGCTTCGAGGGCTGTCCGGCAACGCTCAGGATCTCCGGCCTGAGAGAGCACAGCCCAGCTTTGAGGAAGGGCATCGATCTGACACTCTGGATTCAGAGCAGAACCGAGCGGTTCACCGTCATCAAAATAGGCGCGCCGATACCATTGCCCATCCCATGCATTGCTTTCGATATTGGCCTGCAGTCTCTTCGCTTGCTCATCGCATTCCTTTTCGAACGCCAAATCACTTTTCAGGCGGGCGAGGGGGGCGAAATGCTTCAGTACATCGTATAGGAAAAATGCCAGCCATACGCTTTCACCCTTGCCGTGCTCACCGATCATGTTCATGCCATCATTCCAATCCCCGCAACCTATCAGAGGAAGGCCATGATCGCCGTATCTGAACCCGTTGCGTACAGCGCGAACTGCGTGTTCGTATAGGCTGGCGCTTTCAGAAGAGCGGTTGGGTGTGTCATAGTAGGCTTCTTCCTCGGGCTTCAATGGGCGGCCCTCAATAAATGGGACTTGCACGTCCATCACGCCGGTGTCGCCGGTCGTTTCGACATAGCGGGAAAGCGCGTATGGCAGCCAGAGGTAGTCGTCTGAGAAATGGGTGCGTACTCCGCGATTATGGGGTGGATGCCACCAGTGTTGTACATCTCCTTCTCGAAATTGATGAGCGGCTGCCCGAAGTAATTGTTCTCTAAGAAGTCGCGGTTCGGCATGGACGAGTGCCATGGCGTCCTGAAGCTGGTCGCGAAAACCAAAGGCACCTCCGGATTGGTAAAGGCCGGTGCGTGCCCACAAACGGCAGGAAAGGACCTGGTAGAGCAGCCAGCCGTTTGCCAGCACGTTCAGAGAAGGTTCCGGAGTTTCGAAATAGACCGTACCCAAAGTGCGGTTCCAATAGTCCCAGACGCCTTCCAGAGCGTGTTGGCCAGATTCAGACTTTTGAAATGTTTCGGCGAGCTGTCTGGCTTGCTGGGTGTTTTCTGCACAGCCGAGGGTGAAGTAAACTTCACGCTCCTGTCCTGGGGCGAGATGAACCAGAATCTGCAACGCGCCGCAGGGATCGAGCGCCAAGCCGGATTTGCCTCCCAAGCGCACACGTTCAAGTGCCGCAGGAGAAGAAAGCCCCCGGTTGCGGCCCAGGAATTCAATGCGGTCAGCAGTGAAAGAGCGGACAGGTTCGCTGCAGGTTACAAACGCGGCCCGGTCCGGAAAATCCAGATTGTAAGGATTGCGGGCAAAAAGCGTGTTTGCCTGCACATCAAACTCGGTGGCTATATGCATCGCGTTCCTATGACGGAATTCACCCATTACCCATTCCCAGTATCCATAAGCGGAGAGGGTGCGGGATTGAGCCGAGTGATTGCGCAGCTTGAGCCGGGCCAGCTTGACAGGTCTGTCTGTGGCCACATAAACCCAAAGTTCGGACGAGATGCCTTCTTCTTGATGTTCAAATACGCTGTAGCCGAAGCCATGCCTTGTCACATATGGAGTTTTTCCACTGGCCGGAAGCGGTGTGGGCGACCAGTAGTTGCCAGTGGCTTCGTCCCGGATGAAGAAAGCCTCGCCATTCGTGTCGGCGACAGGGTCGTTGGACCATGGAGTGAGGCGTAGTTCATGGCAGTTCTCGCTCCAAGTGTAAGCCCCGCCGCTTTCTGTGATCAATGTGCCAAAGCCAGCGTTGCTAAGCACATTGCTCCATGGTGCCGGAGTCATCTGGCCGGGACGGAGGGTGATGACATATTCCCGTCCGTCGGGAGTGAATCCACCCAGCCCATTGAAAAAGATGAGTTCCCGCTGTGGCAGGTTCACGGGCAGATAACTCAATGCCCGGGTCTTATTCGTCAACAGGGGAGGAAGAGGGACGGGGCGAATTTGGTGATCAAGCTGTTTGGCAAGCGTTCCGCGTTCGTCTGATAGAACAACCCGTGCAGAGGTTTCCAGCAGCACCAGATCTTCAGATGAAAGCTGATCGAGGCGCCGGGTGAATATGCCGCCTGGTTTCTCAAACAGTTGTGCTGCATTGCTGGAGGCTACGAACGTCAGAATTTGATCGTGAAGAGATTGGCGATAAACAGAATCGTCCTGATTCAAGATGACCAAGTCTGCCAACAGGCCTTTCATGCGCCAATAGGCGTGGGCTTGGACGACTTCACGGATGAGATCCAAGCGCTCAGCATGGCGGCTCTTTACTACGATGATGGGGAGATCGCCTGAGATGCCAAAGCTCCAGAGGTTGCGCTGGCCTTTGCGATTGCTGGAGATGACTGCAGCCGGAGCGCGATGAGTGCCTTGGCTGTAGAGCAGCGCACCGGCGAGACGTCCGTAAAGCTGGGCATTGGTCTCGGTGGCGTTCAGGTGTCGCAGTACGACCAGGCCGTGCGTCCAGGCCAGTTCAAAGCAACGGTCAGCTATGGTCTGGTCTTGATACTTTTCCATCAGCTTATCCAGGCTCTCACGGTCGGCTGCGACGCCCGAAACAAAGGTGAAATGCACCGACTCCTGGCGGGCCAGGCGGACCGCACGCCGGATGGAAATGATGGGGTCAAGCACTGAACCTTCGCTGTTCGCCAATGAGGCTGTGCTGTGCATGGCGAGCGGGGCAGAGGTGTCGCGACCCCGTCCCAAGAAGAGTGAGCGGTCCGTCTCGTAGGATGTTGTGCCGGATTCATTCCCATCGTGCAGCAAGAGATGAAACATCACAGGCAACTGCTCCCCTGATTTGCGGGCGCGTCTTGTGCAGATGATTGCATTACGTTCCGGAATGATCTGTGTCTGGATGAAGAGATTGCTGAAGGCCGGATGGGCAAGATCAGCAGCCATGGTGTTCAAGACGACTTCTGCATAAGTTGTCAGCTCTATCTCACGCGAGGTGCGGGACCGGTTCGTCAAGGTGACGCGTCTCACCTCGACATCATCTTCTGGAGACACACTGATTTCCGTGTGGCTTTCAATATCGTTGACGAGGGAGCGGAACTCGGCCCGTCCCTGGCTGAAGATGGCTTCATAGCTGGAGTTTGCCGCAAAGGTCGGTTGATGTGCGGCAGACCAATACTGTCCGTTTTCCCTATCACGGAGATAGAAGAACGTGCCCCAACAATCCCTTGTGACATCATCGCGCCACCGGGTGAGCGCGGTGCCATTCCAGTGGCTGTAGCCGCCCCCGGAGTTCGTGACGACTACATGGTAGCGATTGTTGGACAGCAGGTGTACTTCGGGGGGGCCTGAGTTCGGATCGCGAAAGACCCGCAATGTGACTTCCTTCTGGTTTGGATTCTCGCGCGATGTGCTGGCTTCCAGTTCGTGCGGATAGAGCACGGACGATTCCTTGGGCACGCGCTCATGCAGGAGCAATTCCGATGATTTGAAGAGCGGGTTCGCATTGAAGCGACGTTGCATCGGTCGATCGTGCAACGTGTAGGCCAAGGCCAGCAGACTCATGCCGTGATGGTGAGCCATGAACGACTGGATGATCGAGTAATCCTGGCCGCGAGGCACGCGCGAAGGCGTGAAATCGAGGGCTTCATAGAAACCGTAGGCGCCTTCGGCGCCCATCTCGCGCAGGCGGTCAAGATTGTTGCATGCCTCTTCCGGCGTGATCATGAGTGACATGAGTGTCGCATAGGGGGCGATGACAACATCTTCCGCAAGGCCTCGTTTGAAGCCAAGGCCGGGGACGCCAAAGGCGCGGTACTGATAGTTGGCCAATGTGTCGCGAAGGTTGTAGCCGGATTCCGAAACGCCCCAAGGCACACCCCTTTGTTTTCCATACTCGATTTGCCGAAGCACAGCAGACCGGCAGGAGAGATCGATCAGGGTGTTTTCGTATGAAGGCATGACAAGCATGGGCATGAGATACTCGAACATGGACCCGCTCCAGGAAATGAGCGCAGGATGGCCTTCTGTCATGGTCAGAAGACGCCCCAAGGTGAACCAATGCCTCTGAGGTAGCTGCCCCAGCGAGATGGCGGCATAGCTGGCCAAACGCGCTTCTGAGGCCAGCAGATCATAGCAGCTCGCGTCCAATCGATGGTCATGGACATTATACCCGATGGAGAAGAGTTCACGCGCGTGATCATACAACATTGTGAAATCCATCCGGGCGAAGGAATCGCATTCCTCAGCCAGTTTTTCGAGGGCAAGCAAACGTTCGCCTGCCTGTTGAGCGCCCAGAACCAGAAGTTTTCTAAACTCGGTCAACAAGGTATGGGCTTCTGGAGATCGTTGCTGTGCAACCGGTAGGTAATTGTCAATCACTGACAATCTCACGGGGGTTTCATTGATGAGCGTGCGCAGGCTTTGGGGAGCAATCGAGTCGTGCCATATTTTCTCAAGTTGGCCCCAATCCCCCCTTGAGAACAGATTGTGCAGAGGTTCTTCCAAGACGAGCCATGGATAATGTGAATCAACACAGTTACGCTGAGCCTGGAGCATGCGCTCAATGGCGGTCTGCCACCAGGCAAATTCAGGATCGGTTTGGGTTTCAGGCAGATCGGCAAGGGCGGCAAAAGAACCGGCCAATGATGCCAGGTGTGAGCGGAACTGGCTGGGGAATTGTGACTGTGGTTTGAGATGGTCACCCCATGTTTTCATGCGACTGATGATTTGCTGGCTGGCAGGCTGGCGGTTCTGCTGCCGCTGGGTGGCATAGTCCATCCACGCCTGGTAGGTATCTTGCAAGCCATGCGCGGCAGGTTTGCTGCTCCATGGCTCTTCAACCGCTTCCAACAGGCCGGAGTGCAAGGTGAGGAGCAGGCCCATGAAGTTGCCATTGTCCACTGTGGAAAGGTAGAGCGGGGGCAAGGGAGCCAGCGAACGGGTGTCGTACCAATTGTAAAAATGACCTTCATAACGTTCCAGCTTACGCAGAGTGTTCAGTGTTTCACGCAGGCGGCGGGCGAGTTCATCCAGGGTCAAATATCCAAAGTCATATGCGGAAAGTGTGCAAAGCATAGCCAGCCCGATATTGGTAGGTGAAGTGCGGGTGGCTAATACGAGCTTCGGATATTCTTGAAGATTGTCGGGAGGAAGCCAGTTGTCTTCCGGGCCGACAAAAGTCTCGAAGAACCGCCAGGTCTTTCGTGACAGCACATGGAGAGACTGGATCTGTCTGTAAGTGAGCCTGTGTGTATCCTCTGCCAATGGTTGGCTGATCCACCATGCGACGGCAGGGGCGAACGCCCACAAGAGCAAGAATGGAAGCACGCCAGACCAACCACTGAAACCTAAGGCTGCAAGGAGAACCCCGATGACAATGGCTAAAGTGGGGGCATGCCACATCGTGAGGAAGAAGTTGCCCAACCCGCCATCACGCTGATCTTCAGTATCGCTGCTGGTCTGCCATTCCAGAAGTTTTTTGTGGGTCAAGAGCAGGCGGACGATTGTGCGGATCACGGCATCCAGGCTGATGCAGGCATCATATGGCAGAAAGCTCACTGCAAGAAATGCCTGGCCCGCATGTCTCACGGCGTTAATGCGAGCGCTCTTCAGGTGGATGAGTACAGGCATCTCTTTCGGTTTTCTGACCAGGTCAGAGACGACAGCCAGTACCGACGGGAAGGCGATCATGCCCACCATGATCAGGCTCCATGTGAGTGCGTGGGCAGGAAAGAGCAACCAGCCGAGGGCAAAAGATATCACCATGGCAGGCGGCACCAGACTGCGGCGCAGGTTGTCAAATATCTTCCAACGTGAAAGATCGCTTAAGGG
Organism: Verrucomicrobiia bacterium; assembly: GCA_036405135.1. Classification (NCBI taxonomy): domain Bacteria; kingdom Pseudomonadati; phylum Verrucomicrobiota; class Verrucomicrobiia; species Verrucomicrobiia bacterium. Next base: position 74,017 of record DASWYF010000024.1, read on the forward strand.
ATTCTTCACGCGCCTGACATCCAATCCGGGAAGGCGGGGCAGCAACCAGGTGGCGATCTGCCAGTCTCCCCGGATCCAGCGGTGACGCCGTTTAGTGTCCGTGCTGTAGCGGCTGGGGTAGTCTTCGAAGAGTTGCACGTCCGTGACGAGTGCGGAACGGGCATAACTGCCTTCGAGCAAGTCGTGACTAAGAATCCGGTTTTCAGGGAACTTGCCTGACACCGCCAATTCAAAGGCATCCACATCATAGATGCCTTTGCCGATGAATGAGCCTTCCTTGAATACATCCTGATAAACATCAGAAACAGTGCGTGTGTAAGGGTCAAGGCCCGGGTCCCCGGAAAACAGTTTGACGAAGTGTGATTTCCCAGAGCTTGGAAGGCTAACTGCGACACGGGGCTGGAGGATGCTGTAACCATCCACCACGATTCCGCTTGAGGAATCGTAGCGGGGCCTGTTCAGGGGATGAGCCATGGTGGCGGCAAGCTGTTGGGCGGCGTCGCGCGGAAGCTGGGTGTCGGTATCCAGCGTGATGACGTACTGGATGCGGGGCAATTGCGATAGGTCGCCTGAGATATGGGAAAAGCACTTGGAGCTGCCTCCACGCAGACAACGGTTCAAGTCCGCCAGTTTGCCGCGTTTACGCTCATAACCCATCCAGACCTGATCCTGTTCATTCCAAAGACGTGGACGGTGGAAGAGGAAGAAGATGCAAGGCCGGTCGTGCCGGTACTTTTTGTTTAGCGCATGAACTCCTTTCATCGCACGATGGACGAGTTCGTCATCAGATGGCATGAATTCCTGGGGGGCATCGCGGAAATCGGTCAGCAGGGAGAAAAAAATGTGCGGGTCACGGTTGGCCAGGTAATGCACTTCGAGGGTTTCCAGAAGCCTGTCGATACCGTCAACGCTCGTGAGCATGGTGGGCACGGTGACCATGGTGGCGTGTTCTGCCGAGAGGCCTTTTGAAAAATCGAGCTTGGGCAACTGTTTGGGAGCGACGAACAGATGACTTAGCCAGTTCACGATCGAGATGCCGAGCTGACTGGCACAGAGCATCAGTAGAACCCCCAGGCCAAACAAGGTGGAAAGGCGGGAGCAGGCTGCGGCAGCGGCCCATTGCAGAATGCCAAGGGTGATGGCGAACGAGAGCACCAGGATGCCGCCGGCATAGAAGAGGAGGGGGTGGTGTTTACCGAATTTCCGAATCTGCGCCATCGGCGAGGGTTTATATTCGCAAATCTCCTCCATCTGATCGAGTCCGTTGCCAATCAGATAATGGCCTACATGCATCAACCGTGCATCCGTCTCGCCATCATGCTGGCGTGACAGATTGATGGCGGCATTGGCGACTTCCAGTTCAGTTTTTCCGCTGCCTTTGGCGATGCGCTCCACCGTGTGGCGATAGGTGTCGCGGGTGGCGAAATCCATGCTTGGGTAGACTTGTGCCGGATCGCCCCGCAGGGCGCTTTCTACAACGCTTTGAGTTTCGACGAACTCGCGCCAATCCATGGAATCCAAAAAACGGAGGCTGCCGATGCTGTTGCCAACGGAGATCTGATTGGCGGCCTGTGACCTGCTCTCGGCGAGGACCAGTTCCTCAATGGCAACATGCTGCTCAGCTAGCCGTTCCTCCATCCAACTGACGGCGACTTTCAAGCGGGGGGATTTCTCCTGGGCGCGGCGCCAGAATTCCGCGACGAATGGCTGTGATAACTTAGGAATTGCCTGAGCCATCCGTCCCACGATGATAATCATTCTGGAAGGATCGGTTTCGGCCGTTTTCAACATCTCTTCGGCCCACTCATCAGCTGCGTCACGTTCCTTGCGCGCCCCGGAGAGCAGAGCGGCCACGCGGCGCAGGTTTTCAATGAGCGCCAGGCGCAGCATGATGGGGAAGGCCCATAGTTCACCCAGTTTCAGGGCAGACACTTCCTGATAGGCAGCTACAAAAGCGCTCAGATGCACCGCATCGATCCGGCCATCGACGTGGGAGATGAGCTCCAAGGCGAGTTCATACACTCTGGGATATTGGGCGGATGAGCCGTCTTTCAGATGAGGAAGCTCACGGCTGAAACTGCGGGGCAAATGACGTCTGGCAGTGCGGATTTGTTCTTCGATCAGATGAAAATTATCGAGCAGCCATTCCCCTGCCGGAGTGATACGGCGGGTCTTCTCGGCGCGGAGAGTGGCTTCGTTGTAGTCTCGCAACAGTTTTTCATTTGAGGCCAGCCGCGGAAGGAGGAGGTTGGGGCCTTTGCCGGGAGCGGGTCTATGCTTTTGTGCCAGGTGGCGGGCATGGCGCTGAAGGACTTCCACACTGTAAAGATCCTTGCGAAATGGGTGCCCGTCGGATTCTGAACAGAGCAGCGAATCCATCTCGTCCATTGCGAACCCGGGATTGAGCAGTGTATTCATAGGTTCATTTCACATTCCTGTGGGTTCATCGCCTTACTTCTTCGCAGGGTGTGTGCCAGCAATCGCAACCCGCTCGTTCCCCTTCATTTACACAAGTTGTGTCAGCATGTGATGGCAGCTATCCTGCAAATTGCATCGAAGCAGCCGGAGAGAGAACCTTTTTGCATGCCGGGGCAGGGTATCAGATGACATTCAAGCTGCGACGGGTGACCAGCACGCTGGCTTCATTGTAGTGCCGAAAAGCGGCCTGCCACCAACTGTGCAAATGGGCTGCGGGTGTGCTCCACAGGCGGCGATGGGACGTCAGTATGCATTCGGCATCCCATAAGATTGCGCGTTTTTCGCGTGGTCCCAAAGAATGCGGGCCATCCAGAAGAAGCCGCTCACCGAGTGTGTTGATGTATTCGCGATGTTTCGGGCTGACTTGACGGCGTTGCCGGAGCAAGGAGACATGGATGGAGTTGATGTACGGGTCGAGCAATACCTGCATCAATCCGTAATCTTGGGCGTAATCTTTGGCCTGGAAGAACGGCGGGGCAGGAACGATGAAGGGGGACTCCACTTCTCGCAGATCCTCCGGTGTCGATATTTCTTCGGCAGTGAGAAACCAGCCGTTTTTGCGGGCTCTTTCGCCCCGCTGAGCGCAGGCGGTGTAACGTGTGAAAAATATCGAGAATACTGGGCCGATGAAGACCAAAGACATCCAGCTCAGATAGCCGGGGTTTATCCATGCTATGATTGCGGCCCAAAGGAGTATCATGCAGATCATACTGCCAAAAGCAGCGAGACCATCACTCCATGACGGGATTTCATCGTCATTTCGTTTTTGCGCTCCCCAGGTGACCATGGAGCCGAGGAACGCTGCGCAAACAAAGCGCGTGTAAAAAAACATCAGTATTGGTGCCAAAAGGAATGAGAACAGGGTTTCGCCCAAGACGCTGCCGATAATCTTCAGTTTGCTGCTGCTGACGGGGATTTGGTTTTTGGATAGATAAAAGTTTGTGGCGAGTACCTTGGGCAGGAAAAGGAGCACGAGCACATATCCAAGGAGTGCTCCGCCGCAGCAATTAGATATCGGTTCACTGGAGCTGGGAGTAGTATCGGAAGCCAAGGCAAGCATCGTATTCAGCAGGAGGAAAAGAAACCAAAGCAACGCATTGGTGTACGACATTATGCCGTTAATGATGTGAATGCGGTTTTGCGGTTTGATGCCCGGTTCATGCAGCAACCAGATATGTTGAAGATTGCCAAAGCACCAGCGCTGTGCCCGCTTGAGGTCCAGTAATAAATGGGGTGGGTTCTCTTCATAGCTGCCTTCCAGATCGTAGGCGAACCATACGGTGTAACCCGAACGTCGCATCAAGGCCGCTTCCACGGTATCATGGCTGAGGATGCGGCGTCCCAGCGGACTGCTGGCATCCAGTTCTGGAATGGCGCAGTGCTTCATGAAGGGGCGCAGGCGTATGATGGCGTTGTGACCCCAGAAATTGCCGCTGCCGAGTTGCCAGAAGTTGGCTCCAGCTTTGAATGACGGACCATAAACATCGATCGCAAACTGGATGATGCGCTGGTATAGCGTTTTCCCAAGGACGGCTTTGGAGTCTGTCTGGATTATGCCCACCCGGGGGTTTTGTTCCATCAGGTTAACCAGTCGTACGAGGGCCGTGCCGGTAATGATGCTGTCTGCATCCAGCACGATCATGTAGCGGAAGAGAGAACCCCAGCGACGGCAAAAATCTGCTATGTTCCCACTTTTATTGTGCAGGGCGATCCGGCGCTTACGGTAGAAGATACGTCCAAATCCCTCAGTCTGCTTGCAGAGTTCCAGCCAGGCTTTCTCTTCAGCGATCCAGTTGTTCGGATTGTTTGAGTCGCTCAGAATGAAGAAATCGAATGCATCGCCTGCGCCCGTTTTCTGAAGGGATTCGTACATCACCTTGATGCCTTGGAACACGCGGCTGGGATCTTCGTTGAAGATGGGGATGACAATGGCTGTGGAGGCAAGTTTATCTTTGAAGATGCCGGGTGGCAGCGTGTTATTGATGCGTGCGTGATCGCCGCCCCGTCTCAGCAGTATGTGACCTGTCACGGCCATGGTAAACCCATATGCGAGTTGGCTCAGAAGGACGATGAAGAGCAGGAACACCAGGGCGGCTGTCAGTTTGAAACTTTGATTGATGGTCCAATAGGCCATGGGCAGCGTACCCAAGATCATAAGCACGGAGCAGACACCCCAAAAGATGATCTGGCGGTTGCGGATCATTGACGGTGTTGCTTGCGATATGGTGAACATACGATTTATCCCATGAAGATGAGAAAGAAAGCGGTGAGGAATGCTGCGATCGCAAATACGGTGAGAAATGACAAACCGCGTTTCCAGCTTTCCGGTAGTTCGATCTCCACAAGCGGGCTGTCATCCAGGGGACGGGGCACCATGCTGGAGAATTGCAGATCAGGCCCGGCTTGAACCCGGCACTGACGCAGGGCGCGTTCGTAATCTGCAGGCACATCTTCTGAAAGAAATACTGACGGGTGTTTCTCCATCGCATCTGTGATGAACAAGGAGAGGCGGCCTTGATGTGAGAATTTATCCTCTGCCTGGAGAACATCTTCGAACCAGGTGTCCATCCCGCTGTACGTCTCCTCCATCGCCAAGGTGGTTAGATTGAGCTCTGGATTGAGACGGTGCTTCTCAGAGGCGGTACGAAGCAAGCGCAGGATGAGCTGGCTTTGATGGATCTTGTTGTAGAGATGCAAAGAACGGAAATAATCTTCGAGCCGGTAATAGGCGGCATTCCATTCTGCTTCAGCACCTGTCTTGGGGAAAAACAGACTCTGATCACGTTCAAGAGGAGCAGTGGGAGCCAACTTTTCTGCAACAGATACAATGTGTTCGAGGTCATCCGCAGCCGGTTCGGTCTCAATTGGCATCAATGAGCTCATGGCTTTAAACCGTTTGTGAGATTGGCATCCCAAGTCTATGCGCTCTTTCTGCTGTTGAGCAGTGAGACAATGAAAAAGACCAGGAAAATGACGAACAGAACTTTGGCAATGGATGCTGCAATGCCTGCGACAATGCCGATTCCCAAGACGGCAGCAATTAAAGCTAGCAGTAGAAAGATGACAGTCCAGTTCAACATACTTCATTGATAAGCTAATAACGGACCGGAGGTTGATGATGATTCAATAACCGCTAAGTGGCACGGCCTGAAGCTCTTCGGCGTGTGTGGTGTCAGAAGAAGCAGGAACCAGTGACATGCAGAATCATGCAGTGCAGTGCAATCGGCACAGTTTTTTTCTAATCGTGGTGTTGGATTCATGGTGTATTTCTTATTGTGATAGGTGCTCGCGCTTTGTTTTCAGGGGTATATCTGCAAGAAGAGGCATGGTGATGATCTGTGGCACTGGCAGTGCTAATACCATTCTGAGGCACGTAAACATGCGGATGCAATGATCACACAGATACGATATTTCGTAAGGTTGTTGAAAGAAGCGGCCAAGTCATGGTCTGGGCATGATGCAAGCCGTTTGGGGGCAGCATTGGCGTTTTATACCATCTTTGCCATCGCTCCTTTGTTTATCATCGTGTTGGCTATCGCGGGCATGTGGTTTGGAGAAGAGGCGGCGAGAAAGCAATTGTTTGATCAATTGAACGCTCTTGTTGGAGAGAAAGGGGGGGAGGCCATTCAGGCGGTTGTGGCGGCGGCGGACAAACCGGCTGCAGGTGTTTTGGCATCTGTGGCGGCCGTAGGTACATTGTTCGTTGGTGCGACGGGAGTTTTCGTCGAGTTGCAGTCGGCCTTGAACACAGTTTGGAATGTAAAACGGGAGACAGGCAGAGGGGTGGTCCATTTCATTAAGGACCGATTGATGTCCTTTGCCATGATTTTGGCGATCGGCTTTTTGCTGCTGGTTTCATTGGTCGTAAGTGCAGGCTTATCAGCATTGGGCAGTCTCATGAGCGGCTATTTGCCAGCGGAAGAGATCATCTGGAAAACGATCAATTTTCTTATCTCCTTAGGAGTCATCACTGTGTTGTTCGCGATGATCTTCAAAGTGCTCCCTGATATTAAGATCTCCTGGAGAAATGTTTGGGGAGGGGCGTTGCTTACGGCGTTTCTGTTCAATTTGGGCAAGTCGCTACTGAGCATTTATCTGGGGAGAGGTAGTTTCTCCTCGGCTTATGGTGCGGCGGGATCGCTCGTGATCATCCTGGTGTGGGTCTACTATTCGGCCCAGATACTCTTCTTCGGGGCGGAGTTCACACGTCTGGCGGATCAGGAATCGCGCATTCGCGAGGCGAAGGCAAACAGGGAAAAGCAGCCGGACAGCAAAGGACATGCGGAATCAAAGGGAAAAATGGTGTGGGTTCATCGAGTGCGGCAATGGTTTAACGAGAGGTTTTCCGAGAAGGCGCGCAAAGTCTTGGTGGGCATCGTCGGTTCCGTGGTCATTCTTGCCGGGGTGATGATGATCTTTTTTCCGGGGCCGGCCTTCGTGGTGATCCCAGCGGGGTTCGCCATCATGGCGATCGAGTTCGAATGGGCCAGAAAATATTATGACAAGGCAAGAGACGGATTGCGGAAGGCGAAGGAATGGGTGCGGTCCAGAACCAAGAAGGGAAAGAAAATCAGAAGCGCTGCTGCGAGCCATCGTTGAGCGGTGGCTCGCAGCTGGGTTTCGGGTAGTTAAACGGCATCAGAGAACAGCTCGGATTTGGCTGACGGCATCTTGATGACGTTTGCTGGTGTAGTGATTTGGGAATGGTGGCTGCAAAAAAAATCCATCGCATTGACGTTGGTAAGGTTTTTCAGGTCATCGCAGGCCAAAGCGTATTCGCTGATGTGCTCGTTCTGATCCTTATCTCCAAGCAGAAAGACAAGTGCCCCTTTGCCTCCTTCGCGGGCGGGGAGCCATTCTTCAAGCCAGCTTTTCACGTGTGTGGGCAGGGCGGTGATCTTGTGAGCGGAGATGATGACCATGTGCGCCTGACGGGCATCTTCGGCCGCGACATCCCGCAACAGGCTGTCACTTAACAATGCGAAATTCCATGCCTCGGTGGTCACATGGCATTCGGGTTCCAGCATGGTGGCCAAACGATCGGACATCTCTTTGGCCCGAAGACCGGCGGGGCGATCTTCATACACGAGGATGAATTTGAAGGAGGGATGGAAGGTCATAGCAGTTGGTGTTGGGCAGGTTCAATGGTTGCCGTGTACGAAATGGACTTTGCGTTTCACTTCGACTTTGACCTTTTCTTCATCTGTGCTGGAGATGTCATCAGCACCCGCTTGCTCGAAGATAGCCTTAGCCCGGTTGATCTCTTCGTTGTTTTCCGTGTGGACCGAGATAAGGATGTTGCCATCTCTGATCTTGCCTTCGTAACGGCGGGCTTCGAATTCTGGAATCCCCATGCCGATCAATGCTCCGGTGATTCCGCCAACTGCGGCGCCCATGGCGGCACCGCTCAAGGCTGTCATGATGGGACCGGCGGCGATGAATGGTCCTACGCCGGGTATGCTCAAAGCACCGATTCCTGCCAGCCAACCCAAAGCGCCCCCAAGGATACCACCCGTGCTCACGCCGGCAGCCGCACCTTCAGGGCTTTTGGACCTTTTCTCATGGGCGAAGTCGCGAGTCGTTTCCTTGTCGGGAAAGAGGGCGGAAATGTCGTTATTGGAAAAACCTGCGTCTTGCAGGCGCTCCACGATGTTTTCTGCCTGCTTACGGCTGGCGGCAATGCAAAAAGCAGATTTTTTGGCCATGGCTGACGGTCTTTCTTGGTTGGTAAAAATTCAAGGCGAAGCAAGAAGAGCTAGGAGAATGCCAAAGGAAATATGGGTGGCTCAATTTAAGTAATCCCTGAAATATTTATACTTCTTTGAGAATCTGGTTTGCCTGGGAAAGGATTGATGCAGGCGAAATGCACCAGCTGACCAACGCCGTTTTGCAATACGCAAAGGAGACATGAGAATTCAGTGAAATTATTTTGCCGAGGTTATGAAACGGCGGGACTGGATGGCATGCTTAAAGCTGAAATAAAATATGTAACTGTCAGGTTTTTGGAGTTGTTTATGAAAGCATATGGTAAGGCGTTGTTGTTTGCGGCAGGGTTGGCTTGTGCATCGGTCATCCAAGGGGAAAGCCGGCAGCTTGTGGGGGTTCCGCAACGAGCGACTGACATCATGGGGATGGAAGTTCGCAACTTGGCGGATGAGAAATTAGGCAAGGTGGAAGATCTGATTGTGAACATCGGGGCGGGGAAAACTTCTTACGTCATCTTGTCGAGTGGCGGGGTATTTGGATTGGGAGATCAGTTGATCGTGGTCCCAGCACAAAGGTTTAATTATCGTGAGCATGACAAGAAGCTGATTTTGGATGCCGACAAGGATTTACTGAAAGGGGCGCCAGGTTACGACAAGCACCGTTTGCCGGATTGGAGCGATGAGGCATGGAATATCAAGCTGGAGGAGTATTACGACCGGTTCGGTCGTGCCCCTGTGGTGACAGAGAGAAATGTGGCGGGGGCAATCAAAGAGGTTCCGGCGAAAGAACGGGTGACACGTGCGGACACCGTTGAAGGGCAGGGCAGTAGTGAGCGAGATGTGCAGATAACACGGTCTATCCGCAAGCATCTGGTGGACAGCAATCTTTCTACGATGGCTAAGAACGTGCAGGTGATCACACGGCATGGGAATGTGACCTTACGCGGAAAAGTGAAATCTGAAGAGGAGCGGGAAGAAATTGTCGCGCGGGCCAAACAGGTGGCGGGCTTGGAGCGTGTGACGGACAGGATTGAACTTTGGAAGTAATAATTAAATCAGCCGGCTATATGGTATAAAGTGAACAATTTTTGTTATGTCTGCAGAACCGAAAAAGAAATTCGACCAGCCCAAGGGGCTGCCACAGGTACAAGTGAATGGGCAACCTTTGAAACCGATCACCAAGGCGATCTTGGATCGCAGGGCGAGCCAGCATTTCATGGATAAACCGGTGCCCAGGGAGTATATCACCGCGATCCTGCAATTGGGGTTGCAAGCGCCTTCGGGCTATAATCTCCAGCCGTGGCGCTTCATCGTGGTGCAGGATGAGGCGAATCGGAAACGATTGCAGAAAGCGGCGATGGACCAGGGAAAAGTCGGCGAAGCTCCCGTTGTGATCATCGCTTATGCGGTGCGGGATGAGTGGCGGACTCATATGCACGAGATATTTGTGGAGGGGAGCAATCGTGGGGCTGGCAAGGAAGAACAGATCCTGGAACAGGAGAAAAATGTGGATGAATTTCTGGGCAGCTTTCCGGCGGCCACCTGGCTGAACCGTCACACGATGATCGCGTATACGACGATGGTTATCGCCGCAGAAGCGTATGGGCTAGATACGGCACCGATGGAAGGATTTGACCCGGCAGCGGTGAAGGAAGAATTTGAACTGCCTGCCCGGTCAGAGGTGGTGGCGCTTCTGGCGATAGGTTTTTCACAGGCTCCCGACAGGCCGTATCCGGGACGCATGCCGCTGGAAGAGATGGTGTGCGCGGAACGCTACGGGCAGCCTTGGGAGAAAGAATAGGGTGCCGTGTTTTTGAAAAGTGACAAAGGTGGATTATCTTGTAGAGCAATCACCTCATGGAATCGGGAATGGGTATGGGAATGGCGCTGAAAAAAGCCAAATGGTTGAAATGGATAAAAGCCCTGCCGCATCAGCAGTATCTAGGATATTTGGGAATCATATATGCGGTGATATGGGCATTGCTCGGGTACTATCCGGTCGACCGCTCGGTCTGGTTGCTGGAGAATGCGCTGGTGCTGGTGGTGGTGCTGGGCTTGGGGTTGGGACGCAACTACTTGATGCTGTCGCGCATCTCCTACACGTTGATCTTCATTTTTCTTTGTCTTCATACGGTGGGATCACACTACAGTTATGCCTTGGTGCCCTATGATGACTGGTCTGAGAAATTGTTTGGGGCCAGGGTAAGCCACCTGATGGGATGGGGGCGCAATCACTTCGACCGGTTGGTGCATTTTTTGTATGGTTTGCTGATAGCGTATCCGATGAGGGAACTTTTTCTGCGGGTGGTGAATGTGAAAGGATTCTGGGGATACTTCCTGCCGCTGGATCTGACGATGTCCACATCGATGATATTTGAATTGATCGAATGGGTGGCAGCGGAAGTTTTTGGAGATGGAACCGGGAATGCCTATCTGGGTTCGCAAGGTGATGAATGGGATGCACACAAGGACATGGCGCTGGCGAGCAGCGGGGCGATTCTGGCAATGCTTATCACGGGGTTGATCAATTGGAAGTTCCAACGTGATTTTGCACGGGAGTGGGCGGATAGCTTGAGGGTTAAGAATCCCAAACCGCTGGGGGAAAATGAAGTGGCGCGAATGGGGGAAAAGTAAGGGTTGTCATCAAGGCGAGCTGCGGATCATGGAGACAACCTCATGCTGGAGGACTTTGAAGTCCTGAGACAGTTCTTTTAGCTGGCGCGACCATTCGGCGTTCGGTTCATAAACGGCGGCGACTTTGCAAAGGTGCCAGGCGTAGCCCATGGACTCGGATTGGGTGAATAGAATATTGGCTTTAAATTCTTTGCCTGAGGAGTGCAGGAGTTCCTGTGTGCGAGTATCGGCGATGGCATCGCGGGTTGCGGTTTCTCCGGGAGGAAGCAAGAGCATTTCAAGGGATATGCCCTGGTCCAGTTGGGCGAAATTTTTTATGAGGTCATCTCCGCGAGCTGATGTGTCGGCAATGCGTTTGATCAGATCTTTGAGTGCAGGGCTTTCCTGTTTAATGATGAGTATCTTTGAGAGGTGACGCTGTTTTCCCAGCAGATCGTGCAGCAGACTGTAGCAATTGGACCGGACGGTGCGTTTTGGGAGCCGCGTCGTCTCCGGTTTGACTTCCGGCTCTGGTGGCGTGGATTTGCAGCCGGCGACGAGCACAGTCGCCAAACCCAAAAGAAAGTGTTTCCGGTTCATGGTGGAAATTCTCAGTGCATGAAAAGTGCCAGATGAATCGGTTGGTGATGCTGGATGATGAGAATGCATGCGAGCGTAACAAAGTTGGCCAAAGCCCTGCTGAATGAAATCAGGAAGACGTCCTGATGCGATGAAAACATTTAAGTGTGGCAACTGCGGTGGCGAGATTTTCTTTGTGAACGACCGCTGTGTGCGATGTGGCAATTGGGTTGGCTACTCCCCGGATATCAAGGATATGCGGTCTTTTTCCGTGCCAGCGAATGAAGAGGCGACTTTGGTGCTGGATGACAGGGAATACCGGTTATGTGCGAACTGGCGGCAGCACCAGGTTTGCAACTGGCTTGTTCTGGTGGCAGACAATCATGCTTTTTGCGAGGCATGCCGGTTGAACGAGGTCATACCCGATTTGAGCGTGGAAGGTAATCGTGGTCGCTGGCACAAGATGGAACTCGCCAAGAGGCGTTGTTTTTATACGTTGCAGAGGCTTAGCCTGCCGTTGACATCTGCAGATGGGAGGGGACTTAGATTTCGTTTTCTGGCGGAATCACCGAATGAGCCATTGGTGCTTACGGGGCATAATGGCGGGCTTATCACGCTAAACATTTCCGAGGCGGATGAAGATAAACGGGAGCAGCGCAGAATCCGGTTGCGTGAGCCATATAGAACGCTGATAGGTCATTTTCGACATGAGCTGGGACATCATTATTGGGATCGATTGATTGGAAACACATCCTATCTGCCCATGTTCCGGAAACTTTTCGGGGATGAAACAGTGGATTATGGAGCAGCACTGAAAACTTATTATGAACAGGGACCAAATCCCGAAGTGGTGAAGGCAACGGTAACAGCATATGCAGCGGCGCATCCTTGGGAAGACTGGGCGGAAACGTGGGCGCACTACATGCATATCACGGATATGATGGAGACGGCCGCGTCGTACGGGGTGACATTGCAGACTCCAAAGTATCGTGAATTGATGAACCCACTGCCGCCGCGGAACAAAGGGGCGCCGGCATCGGAAGAGTTTGATGCGATGTTGCGACAATGGATCCCGCTGACATGTGCTTTCAATTCGATCAATCGCGGGATGGGGTTGCAGGATTTGTATCCGTTTGTGCTGACGTCAGCGGTTTGTGACAAGTTGCGGTTTATTCACGAGGTGGTGAATAAACGCAATGCGCTGGAAGGTGCCTGACGAAGCCTTTGCTTATTTGTTTGAAGGTGGACGTTTGGTATCGCGGAAGAATATTTCGAAGAGGAGAAATACTCCACCAGCGGCTGCGCCAAAGAAGCAAAGGATGGCGAGACCGGGATAGCCGAAGAGTTCGAACTTGGTCTTCACCTGCATGAGCAGGGCGGCACCGATGATGAGAGCGGCGAGAACCAAGCCGGCGGCGATGCGATTGGCGATCTTTTGAAGACCATCGAGAATGTAGAGAGTGTCGTCGTTGCGCAGTTTCAGTTCGATCTCACCTTTGCCGACGGCATCGAGGACTTTGTTGAGGCGAGTGGGAAGCTGGCGGGCAAAGTCTTTTACCTCCAGCATCGCTGCGAAGACATTGCCGGTGGTGAAATCTTTTTTCACCCGTTGATTCAGGATGGTGTGGACGTGATCGCGGATGGCAGCGTTGGGATTGAAATCCGGTTCGAGCGATTTGCCGATCTGATGGAGTTGCAGGAGGGTCTTGCCCAACAGAGTCAATTCACTGGGAACGTGCAAACCAGTTTCACCAGCAACGCGTGTTATCTCCAGCAAGCTGCGGCCTGGGTCGAGCTGCCGAAGATTGTTATCCTGCATCTCAGCGACCAAAGATCCCAAGCGACGGGTGAAAGCAGCCTCATCGAAATCATCTCTCGTACGGCTGATCTCGATCGCAACACTGGCTGCGTCTTCGCTACGACCTTCACTGATGGCGAGAAGGAGTTTGATAAGGCTCTCTTGCATGCGGGGCATGACATGGTCCACCATGCCGAGATCCAACAGGGCGACACGCATGTTGTCCGTGAGCAACACATTGCCCGGGTGTGGATCGGCATGGAACACGCCATCGACGAGGACTTGCTTGAGATAGGCTTTGAACAATTCATCGGCGAGGGCCTGACCATCGAAATCCAAGCGCAGCAAGGGACTGATTTCGGTGATTTTCTGGCCGTGGATGTAAGTCATCGTCAGCACGGCACGGGTTGTGTATCCCGCAATCGGCAGAGGAGTGATGATGTGAGGAAATTCGCGCAAGTTTTCGGCAAACACGGTCATGTTGCTGGCTTCGTGTTCGTAATCGAGTTCCAAGACCAAGGTTTTACGGAACTGCTCCAAAACTTCGCAGAAGTGATGGCGCTTGCCGACTTCGGTGTGATCGTCGAGAAAGGAAGCCATCTCTTCCATCACTTCGAGATCTTCGGCGATCTGTTTGCGGATATTGGGGCGTTGAACTTTTACGACGACGGGACGGCCATCGCGCAGTACGGCTTTATGAACTTGGCCCAAGGAAGCAGCAGCCAGTGGTTCCTGGCTGAATTCACGGAAGGCTTTGGATAAGCGAACACCCAGTTCTTGCTGAACGATCTCCTCTACTTCCGCATAGGGGAACGGCTTGACGTTGTCTTGCAGGCGGGAGAGGGCTTTCAAATAGGGTTCAGGAAGAAGGTCAGCGCGGCTGGATAGGACTTGGCCCAATTTGACGAAGGTAGGGCCCATCTTTTCGAGATCACGGGCCAGTTCTTCGGGAGCGGGTTGATTGTCGGTGGTCAGTACTTCTTCATCCCGGATTTCTCCGATCTTGGCCAAGGTGCGGAAGACATCCGAGCGACCATGGCGCCAGAGGAGCATCACGATTTCCTTATAACGCGGAAGATTTTTCGTTTTAAATAGCATAAAGCTTTTGCCCTTGTTCGGTTTTTAGCGCGAAGCATGCCAAGGGTTGTAATGGGGATTTCGCAAGTATTCCTGCCACTCGTAGTGCAATTTGAACTGTTAAGGGACCGTTTATTGCATATCACCATGTTGTGGGGCGTTAGAACTCTGGAAGTTTAAGGAAAGGAGGCCAGACGGGGGCATGGTACGTTTCGTGCGTTAAGCTAAGGCATGAACTCAGAGGAAAATCGTTTAGAGACGGAGTCTAACAATACGACCTATACCCCAACGCATGATGAGATCGCGAAGGAGGCGTACCGGTTGTATGAACAAAATGGCCATCAAGAAGGCCATGATCTTGAGTACTGGCTGGAGGCAGAGACGACCCTGGGCATCCGGGGAGAAGCAAAACCTGAAAAAGTTTCCATGACACCGATGGAATTTGCTGAAGCGAAAGAGGCGCATGAAGGCCATCATAATGAAAAATTTGAGCAGACGCGCAAAAACGCCGCCACACGCCAGGAAATAAGGCAACAAACCAGTGCGATGCGCGATGCGCCACGACAATCACAACGGCCGCAGCGGCGGAGCGCTTGAGAAAATCAAAACAGGAGCAGGTTATGAGCAAACACAAGCATACTATTTTTTGGGCCAACGTAGCCGCTTTCGAGAAGAAGGCAGACGCTGATGAATTTCATGCGCATCTAGTGCGCCATGGTGTGGAGGACGCGATCGTGTATGACGAACGTAATCTTCAGAACTGGTGGTTCCTATCCCTGCCAAAGATTGGGGTGAGAGTGCAGGTGCCTAGCGAGGACTTTTATGAAGTGGCGGAGAAGGTGAATGCTGATCCGGTGGCGAAGCGCATCTTGAAGAAAGCGGTGCATTGTCCTTCTTGTGAATCGTTGAAGGTGGAGTATCCACAGATGACGCGGCGGTTCATACTGCCTACTTTGATCGCTCATTGGTTGGTGCTCTTGGGCATCATGAAGCACTCGTATTATTGCGAGGATTGCCATTACACCTGGACGAAGAATCGGGCTTTCAGAGGAGAGGTGCAGTCCAAGGTGACATGAAATTTGACTGCAAATAATGGGATTCGCCAAGCCTTGCCTCGTTTCTCTCAACCGGGGAAGGCATCACGGGTGAAGATAGCATAGATGCAGAAGAGAAGACGGTATGCCTTGCCAAAAGGAGTCCAGTTTGCTCTGTTTGTAGTCGCAACATCATTGTATCAATTGCCCGGAGAGTGGGGACACATTAACGATAGCAATACGATATCAGGTTTTTCTGTGGCATTAGACATCACAACGATCCGCCTGGTAGGGGCTGACAAAACCACGGCGCAAATCTTCAAGGAAGCGGTTCAGACCAGTTTTCTCAAGGCCAAGCTCCATCATCACATCAATCTTGCCCGGTTACCGATTTCTCCTGAGCCGACACCGCATGAAGTCATTGTGTTGGCCGGAGATAGTGTGATTGAGGGGAAGAATATGACTAAGGAGGTGAGCTCAATCGGACTGCCGCTTTGGGCGATCGTTGTTATCGGAGAGGGAGAACAAACGGATCATGTTGAGGTGATCGACAGTGCGAAGATTGATGTAGCGCGAGTTGTACAAGCATTGCGGTCTGTCAGTTTAAGGTATCAGCTCATGCACGAGAATGCCCGGTTGCGAGGGGATTTGCTTACGATGGTGGGACGGGTGAATCATGATCTCAAGACGCCTTTGAACGGAGTGCTGGCGGCGGGTGAGGCGATGCGGGAAGTTTTGCATGAACGCGATCCGGCTGCAGCAGCGATGGCGAACGGGTTATTCAATTCAGTCGAAGAAATGGTGAGATTGATGAACCGTGTGAGCTTTATGCTCAAAGCCACACTGAAGGGGCAACCTTTAAAGCCGGTGCCGATGGGGGATGTGGTTTGGACGGTGTTGCAGCGGATGGAGGGAAAGATTCAGACCAAAGGATTGAAGCTCACCAAGCCGCAAGAATGGCCGCCAGTTAATGGCGTGGAAGCGTGGTTGGAGGTGGTCTGGGGTAATCTTATCAGCAATGTGCTACAGCATGCGGACAAGGCGACGTGTATTGAATTAGGCTGGTCGGATAACGATGGTGAATATGTCTTTTTTGTTGGTGACAATGGCGGTGGAGTAAATCCGCGCCGGCGAGCAAGCATTATCAGAAGATTTGAATTGTTGCACACGACTGAAACAGGGAACGGAATGGGATTGCCCATTGTGCAGCGTCTGGTGGGTCTGCACGGCGGATGCGTGAGTTACGAAGCGATCGAAGAAGGTGGTTCACGGTTTTTATTTACGCTGCCGAAATGTTCGAATGAGCAGGGGCAGTTTCGGTAGCCAAGGAGGGTGCATTTCTGAGGCAAGATTGATGCTAGAGGGGATGCGGCTGTGGGATTTTCGCAGAGCAGGTACGCGCTTTGCAACGGAGGACAGAGATGGAAACCCCTTATTCAGAAAATGAGTGCTTGTGCAAGCACCGTGTTTTTAACGGTCTAGGAAAAGGAGAGACGGAATTTTCCCGGTGTGGCATAGCGAAAGCTCCAATTGAAGTTGTCCATGTAAATGAACAACTAACTAACCAATGTAATCGTTATGAAAAAGAGCATTATTATCCAAACCTCGTTGCTGGCAATTTCGTTGTGTGTGCCAGCACTCTATGCTGATGACCTGCGAAAACCCGCACAAGTGCATATGCAGGATCGGAAGGATTCGGTGAAACCGCCGATGCCGAGCAGCCGTGATGAAGTGCAGCAGAATCAGCCAATTACGCAACAACCTGCCCAACAACAGACATCATCCCAGCAGTTCGTGAATGATGCGATCTCATCGGGAAACCGTGAGGTGCGCTTGGGTGAAATGGCATTGCAGAAATCTGAAGATGCCAAGATCAAGAGCTTTGCTCGTGATATGGTACAAGACCATGCCAAGGCCAACACGGAGTTGAAGGAGATCGCGCAACGCAAGGGACTTTCCGTGCCAAGCCAGGAAGATTGGAAGCAAGATACGGGAACGGTGAAGGATAATTACTCCACCGAATATTCCACGACTTCCGGCAATGATTATGTCCTCCAAGAGCCCACTGCTCCGGTAGGCCCGGGATCGCTGCCTGACTCTCCTGCGCTGGGAAGTGAGGATCGAATCCAGGACACCAGCAAGCGGGCGAATAGCAAGGACGTTGCTGGCATAGAATCAGAACAGGCCAATCCGTCAGACAGTGATGGCAGCCGCTTGAGCGGATTATCGGGTGTTGAGTTTGACCGTGCCTTTGTGAAGGTGATGGTGAGTGATCACAAGCAAGCGGTAAGCAAGTTCGACTCGGCGGCGAAGAGCCTGTCGGATGCTGAACTGAAGGCTTTCGCAAGCAAGACGCTGCCGACATTGCGTACTCATCTGGAGCATGCGCAGCGACTGGATCGTGACTACAGCAGTGGAACAGACGAGATTTCGTCTGCCAAATAATGACTATCAGAATCCGAATAATCGAGCATAGTCTAGTTACAGGACCTTGGGGGCAGATGTTCCCAAGGTTTCTTTTTTTGTGAATAAGTGGTGGAATAGATGGAAGTTGTGAACATTCTGAGTCTGTCCTTTTGACAAGTTTAATTTCAGGGTTACTTTGATCGCTCCCACAGGGAATGAAAAAGCCCCGCTGAATGCAGCAAGGCGTGGTTCTTCCCCAAATTTATCCGAGTCTATCAGATACGGTCACGTACACCGCGCGAGCCCCAGAGGGTTGCGCAGTGGGCACAGCAGAAGATGGTGTTGCTGGCCTCTACTCCGTGGCCGATGATCTTGCAGTTACAATGCGGACAGATCGGGGCGAGCAAGTGGATGGCGCATTCGAAAGAGTCAAAGGTGAAGTGTTTTCCGCCAGTGACGATATCGAAAGTTTTGTCGTATTCATTTCCGCAGGTGGCGCATTTTCCCATATGATTTTCCTTTGTTGTTAGAGGTGGATTTTGAGATTTAAGAATGGAAATGGACATGGATGGTTTTGCCATCTTCTTGGGAGGTGATGGTGATGGATGGGTCTTGGCGTTGGATGCTGATCTCGCCGTTACGTTCCAAGATGGCGACTTTTACCTGGCTTAGATCAGTCAAGGCATTGAGGCGTAGGTCTTGTTTGAGATCGTGATCACTGATGCAATTGCGGGCCAAAACTTCCTTATACGGTTGACCGTTTTCCACAAGTGGTTCAGGACAGCCTTTCACCCAACATCCAAAGGCGTGGAAATGATAGGTGAGCCAGGCCAAAACGCGGTGAAGAAATACTACCAGGAATCCCGCGAGGATGGTGCCCCAGAAAGGAGCAGGACCGTTGATGCAACGGGAGAGCATTGAGGCGAGGATGAAGCCGAGGAGGACATCGAATGTCGTTTTGCCCGCCAGAAAACGCAGGCCGGCGATGCGCATCATCAACAGCATGGCGAAGAACAGAATGAAGGTGCGCGCGAGAATCTGGGCGATGGTGAGTTCATCGGGTGCCAGCCCCAATCCCAAGTTTCTATTGAAGAATGCTTCCATCTTATGACTCGTTCTTGATGAAGGGTTGCAAAGGTTTTTCGGCTGGGCCGCTGAGGACTTCGCCGGTGGGGGCGAAGCGGGAGCCGTGACAGGGGCAGTCCCAAGTTTTCTCGGCATCGTTCCAAGCGACGATGCATTTCAGGTGAGTGCAAACTGGTGAACAGAGAGTGAGTTTGCCTTTGGGATCGCGATAGGCGGCCACTTTGCGGCCTTTTATTTTTAGGAGTTTGCCTTGATTAGCGGAAAGGGTACGGAGTGATTTGCCGTCGACACTTTTCAAGCGGCTTTGTATCAGCAGGAGGGGAAGGTCTTTGTTTTCTTTGAGATAGTTCAACGCTGAGCCGCGGATTTTTTTGCGGTGTGGGTCGAAAAGTTTTACCCAGGCGTTCTCTCGTTTCTCAAATGCGTCCAAGGCCATGATGGCGGCGAAGGTGCCGAAAGTCATGCCGTTGCCACTGAAGCCAGTGGCGACATATTGGTTTTCTCCGAAGTGACCGATGTAAGGCAGGCCATCGGTGGTCTCGATCACTTGGCCGGACCAACGATGATCTACTTTGGCTTTGGGGATGAGATGTAGGAGTTTCTTCTCGATCCGTTGATAAATGGCGGTGATATTTTTTGCCTGACCGGTTTTGTGATCTTCGCCTCCGTAGATGGCGTAATCGAAGCCCCGATGCTGATCGATGCGGAGGTAGTGGTATGGCTCGTCGGTATCCCAGAAGCTCGCTTCCGGCCAGATGCCTTGAGGTATGCGGGCGCCGACGGCGTAGGAGCTATAAAGTGAAAGCTTAGTTTGCAATAGAGCGGAGGAAAGGGCTGTGGCATTGCCGGAATGGGGATTGTGCGTAGCCAAGAGAATGAACCGGCAATTAATTGAATATTCATCGACCAAGATTTTCAGGGGTTCTTTTTCGATGGTGGTGACTTCCTTGTTCTCAATGACCACACTGCCTTTGCCGGGAATTGCTCTGACGAGTGATTGCAGATACTTGCCCACATGGAATTTGGCCACGTTGGAGAATTGAACGCCGGGAGTATTGAAATTTGGGATCTTAGTCTGGTATTCGGCACTAAAACCAAACTCGCTGGCGAGTTGAGCATCTTTCGTGAGCGCGTTGATTTCCTTTGCATCGGGTCTCTTTGAAGGACTGTGCAAGTAGCCAGGAATCCAATGGAATTCGCAGGAGATATTTTCTTGCTGGATATTGGCGGTGATCTGATTGATGGCAGCCGCTCCGGCTTCCCAAGTGCGGCGAGCTTGGTCACGACCAAAGTTTTTCACCAATTGATGCAGACGGGTATCGGTGACGTAGGTGAGATGACCGGTAGTGTTCAGACTGTCGAAGCCGCCAAAGTTACCTCGTTCGATGAGAGCGACCTTGTAGCCACGTTGCTTGAAGAGATAGGCGGCAGTGATGCCAGTGATGCCAGCGCCGATGATGGCGATATCGACATTGTGATCGCCTTTGATGGCGGGAAAGCGGGGGAAACTCGCTGTCGCTGCCCAGTATGAGGTCGTGTCCACGGTGGCCCTTTTGTGAGTGATCTATTTTTTCTTGGCAGCACCACCGAGGCGGCCGCCTTTGCGAGCGGGTGCTTTGTTAACTTTCTTACCACGACCTGAGCCGGATTTCTTGCCGCCGCCGGTCATCTTGTTCACGGTGGCCCATGCGCGTTTCTCAGCGGTTTTATGACTTACTCCGCGTTTCTCGTAGCCTTCCTCGATGTGCTCGGCCTGGCGCTTCTGTTTATCTGTGTAACTGGATTTATCGCCGCGTGGCATGGGTGTTCCTTTGTTCGGTTTTATTCGAGATTAGATCCGCCATTGGGATGGAGGACTTGGCCGGTCATGTAGGAAGAGTCGGTTTCTGAGGCGAGGAAGAGAAAGCTGGGCGCGACTTCGGCAGGCTGACCGGGGCGTTTCATCAAGGTGTTCTGACCAAATTTCTCCACGTGCTCAGGAGAAAAGGTGGAGGGGATCAATGGCGTCCAGATGGGGCCGGGGGCGACGGCGTTCACGCGGATGCCTTTTGGGGCGAGTTCTTTGGCGAGGGATTGCGTGAAGTTCAGGATCGCTGCTTTAGAGGCGGCGTAGTCCATGAGGTAAGGTTGCGGGTAGAGAGCCTGGATGGAGGTGGTGTTGATGATGGCCGAGCCTTTTTTCATATGGGGCAGGGCAGAGCGGGTCATGTGGATGAAGCCGAAGAAATTGGTGCGGAAGGTTTTCTCGAGTTGCTCGGGATCGACATCTGCGATGCCGGTGATCTCTTTCTGCTCGGCGGCGTTGTTTATCAAGATGTCGAGGCGATGGAATTGCTCGAGTGTGTCGCCAACTGCTTGGCGGCAGAATGAGGGATCGCCGATGTCACCAGCGATCTTGAGGCAGCGGCGTCCTAGGTCTTTGATGCGCTTAGCGGTTTTATCGGCGTCCTTGTGTTCGTTCAGGTAAACGATGCAGACGTCGGCGCCTTCTTTGGCGAAGAGTATTGCGGTGGCGCGACCAATGCCGCTATCGCCGCCGGTGATGAGGGCGACTTTGCCATTGAGACGACCGCTAGGGACGTAGCGTTTGTTTTCGTCCAAGGGATGGGGCGTCATGGCTTCCTCGGTGCCGGGCACTTCCTGCTGCTGAGGGGATGGCGAGGACATGGGCAAATCTTCCAAGCCGGTCGAGAGGTCCGAGGAGAAGGATAGGGCTTTGGTGGCTTGCATGAGGTGATAAATTGTTAGCCTGCTCCGCCCGATGGGATGCTCGGTTGAAATGCAGAGTGTTGGGACAGCATGGAGCCTGCCATGAAATGAAGGGTTTGTGATCGGAAAGGAGCAGGAGAGGGCTAAGTTTTTTAGGACCAAGGAGTTGATGGCATCTGAGATGGGGATATATGGCAAGGGATGGGTTAAACTGGCGGGGAGCAGCTTGGAAGCGCTTTGCAAAACTGGCGATGTGGATGGCTTTATCTGTGCAAATCGCAAGTGTCAAAGGTCAGAAATCTTCATGAAGACGAATTGCATAATGCCTGCTGGTGTAGGTGCGTTGTTGCAAAATGCATATATTTTCAGTGCTGCGGAGCTGAGAGAGGAGTTTTTTTATTTCTTAACTGGCTTATAATGAATGATTTAAGACTATCGATAGGAGGGAAATGTGGATGGCTTGTTCCCTGCTAAATATAAGGTAGCAGAAGACGAGAGCTACGGCAGCTGTAAGAGACAGAAGGGAAACCTGGAAACGGAAATCAAGCTGTCAAAAAAAGAAGCTCTCGCCTTCTCGCTTTGCTCGTGAATGAACCTTCGGTCGCGCGTCGGCTGGAGGAGGAATTGGGAAATTGATGTTATACGGCGGCCAGATCAACCAACTGGAGTGATGAGCAGACACCTCATGGAACCGGTGTGCTTAAACGGGAAGCAGTTTTCGCCCGCTGTGGAGTTTAATTCTCTCAATCCAGCAATAATAAATTCAAACAGGCCGTCTGGCCAAGACTACCGGCCGTTCCTGATGACCCTAAGTTCACGAGCCAATCGGAATGTCCGGTCTGCAAGCGTCAGGGACATTTCGAGATACGAGGTATCAACGCATCCAACCTGCGGATAATTTATGCCAAAAACAGCCACAGCCACCGCTACCAGCACTCGCGATGACGATTTCATGAAGCAGCTTTTGGCCATGCTGAATGCTGTGGAGGACGGCGATTTTTCGGCGCGCCTGCCATCGGATCTCACGGGGTTAGAGGGTAAAGTGGCGGATCGGTTTAACACGATTGCCGCGCGGCTCGAGCGATTTAACCAGAACTTGCTGCGGTTGCGCCGCCAAGTGGGTGAGGAGGGCAAGATCAAGGAGCGCATGGCGGTGGGTGATTCGAATGGCGATTGGGCCGAGCGTATCGAGGCGATCAATGCATTGGTGGATGAGCTTTCGCAGCCGACGGTGGAAATGGGTCGCGTGATCGGTGCAGTAGCGAAGGGCGATCTTTCGCAATCAATGCCGCTCGAATTGGGCGGACGTCCGTTGAAGGGTGAGTATCTGCGAACGGCGCAACTCGTGAATGGCATGGTAGGCCAGCTCGCTTCTTTCTCTGTGGAGGTGATCCGCGTGGCACGCGAAGTGGGTACTGAGGGCAAACTCGGTGGTCAGGCACAGGTGAAGGGTGTGTCTGGTGTATGGAAGGAATTGACGGAGTCGGTGAACCAGATGGCCGGTAACCTGACGGCACAGGTGCGTAACATTGCTGACGTAACGATCGGTGTGGCGAACGGTGACTTGTCCCGCAAGATCACGGTGGACGTGCGCGGTGAGATTTTGCAGTTGAAAGAGGCAATCAACACGATGGTGGACCAGCTCCGCTCGTTCGCCGCTGAGGTGACGCGCGTGGCGCGTGAGGTCGGTACTGAAGGTAAACTTGGCGGTCAGGCTGTTGTGCCCGGTGTGGCTGGTACGTGGAAGGATTTGACTGACTCAGTGAATGCGATGGCGTCCAACCTTACAGCGCAGGTGCGTAACATTGCCGCTGTGACCACCGCTGTGGCGCGTGGTGACTTGTCCCGCAAAATCACGGTGGACGTGAAGGGTGAGATTCTCGAGCTGAAGGAAACGATCAACACGATGGTGGATCGTTTGAACGCGTTCGCCTCTGAGGTGAGTCGTGTGGCGCGTGAGGTCGGTACGGAAGGCAAGCTGGGTGGTCAGGCGGTGGTGCCAGGTGTGGCCGGTACGTGGAAGGACCTTACAGATAATACGAACCTGATGGCGGCGAATTTGACGGGTCAGGTGCGTAACATCGCTGAGGTGACGACGGCTGTGGCGCGCGGTGACTTGTCGCGCAAGATCACGGTGGATGTGAAGGGTGAGATTCTTGAGTTGAAGAACACCATCAACACGATGGTGGACCAGTTGAATTCATTCGCTTCTGAGGTGACGCGTGTGGCGCGTGAGGTCGGTCAGGAAGGTAAACTGGGTGGTCAGGCAGCGGTGCCGGGTGTGGCCGGTACTTGGAAGGACCTTACGGACAACGTGAATTCGATGGCGAACAACCTGACGACGCAGGTGCGTAACATCGCTGACGTGACGACGGCCGTGGCGAAGGGCGACTTGTCCCGCAAGATCACGGTGGATGTGCGTGGTGAGATTCTCGAATTGAAAAACACCATCAATACCATGGTGGACCAGCTCAACGGTTTCGCGGCTGAGGTGACGCGTGTGGCGCGTGAGGTCGGTACGGAAGGAAAACTGGGTGGTCAGGCAGAGGTGCCGGGTGTGGCCGGTACGTGGAAGGACCTTACGGATAACGTGAACTTGATGGCGGCGAACTTGACGGGTCAGGTGCGTAACATCGCTGACGTGACGACGGCCGTGGCGAAGGGCGACTTGTCCCGCAAGATCACGGTGGACGTAAAAGGCGAGATCCTCGAGCTGAAAGACACGATCAACACGATGGTGGATCGCTTGAATTCGTTCGCTTCTGAGGTGAGCCGCGTGGCGCGTGAGGTCGGTACGGAAGGTAATCTCGGTGGTCAGGCAGAAGTGCCGGGTGTGGCTGGTACGTGGAAGGACCTTACGGATAACGTGAACCTGATGGCGGAGAACTTGACAGGCCAGGTGCGTAACATCGCTGAGGTGGCGACCGCCGTGGCGCGCGGTGACTTGTCCCGCAAGATCACAGTGGACGTGAAGGGTGAGATCCTTGAGTTGAAGAACACCATGAACAAAATGGTGGATCAGCTTAACGGCTTCGCGGCTGAGGTGACGCGCGTGGCGCGTGAGGTTGGCACCGAAGGTAAACTTGGTGGTCAGGCGCAGGTGCCAGGTGTGGCCGGTACTTGGAAGGATTTGACGGACTCCGTGAATGCGATGGCGACGAACCTGACGGGTCAGGTGCGTAACATTGCGCAGGTGACGACGGCGGTGGCGAGGGGTGACTTGTCGCGCAAGATCACGGTGGACGTAAAAGGCGAGATTCTCGAGCTCAAGGACACCATTAATACGATGGTGGATCAGCTCAACGCCTTCGCCTCCGAGGTGAGTCGGGTGGCGCGTGAGGTCGGTTCGGAAGGTAAACTCGGCGGTCAGGCGCAGGTGTCTGGTGTGGCCGGTACGTGGAAGGACCTTACGGATAACGTGAACTCCATGGCGGATAATCTGACGACGCAGGTGCGTAACATCGCTGACGTGACGACGGCTGTGGCGAAAGGTGACTTGTCGCGCAAGATCACGGTGGACGTGAAGGGCGAAATCCTCGAGCTGAAAGACACGATCAATACGATGGTGGACCAGCTGAACGCGTTCGCCTCCGAAGTGACGCGCGTGGCGCGTGAGGTCGGCACCGAAGGTAAACTCGGTGGTCAGGCACAGGTGCAAGGTGTGGGTGGTACGTGGAAGGATCTCACGGATAACGTGAACTCGATGGCGAACAACCTGACCACGCAGGTGCGTAACATCGCTGAGGTGACCATCGCTGTGGCGAACGGCGACTTGTCCCGCAAGATCACGGTGGACGTGCGCGGTGAGATTCTGCAGCTCAAGGAAACGATCAATACGATGGTGGAGCAGTTGCGCTCCTTTGCTTCTGAAGTGACTCGTGTGGCGCGTGAGGTCGGTACGGAAGGCCGACTGGGTGTGCAAGCGGTGGTGCCGGGTGTGGCCGGCACGTGGAAGGACTTGACGGACTCGGTGAATGCGATGGGTGTGAACCTTACGGCGCAGGTGCGTAACATCGCCGAGGTGACTACGGCGGTGGCGCGCGGTGACTTGTCCCGTAAGATCACTGTGGATGTGAAGGGCGAAATCCTCGAGTTGAAGAACACCATCAACACGATGGTGGACCAGCTCAACGCCTTCGCCGCTGAAGTGACGCGCGTGGCGCGTGAAGTCGGTACGGAAGGCAAACTCGGCGGTCAGGCGCAGGTGCAAGGTGTGGCTGGTACGTGGAAGGATTTGACCGACTCTGTGAACGTCATGGCGAACAACCTGACCGATCAGGTGCGCGGTATCGTGAAGGTGGTGACCGCGGTGGCGAACGGCAACCTGCGCCAGAAGCTGACAGTGGAGGCGAAAGGTGAGGTGGCCGCCTTGGCCGAAACGATCAACAACATGACGGACACGCTGGCGATCTTTGCCGAACAGGTGACGAACGTGGCGCGTGAGGTGGGGGTGGATGGCCGGTTGGGCGGTCAGGCGCATGTGCCTGGTGCGGCGGGTACATGGAAGGATTTGACGGGTAACGTGAACCTGCTCGCGGCGAACCTGACTACTCAGGTGCGCGCCATCGCGGAAGTGGCGACGGCGGTGACGAAAGGTGATTTGACCCGTTCCATTCAGGTAGATGCGCGTGGTGAGGTGTCCGAGTTGAAGGATAACATCAATACGATGATCTACAACCTGCGCGTCACCACGGAACGTAACCAGGAGCAGGACTGGTTGAAGACGAACCTCGCGAAATTCGCCGGTATGTTGCAAGGCCAGCGCGAACTCTCGACCGTAGGTCAGCGTCTGCTTTCCGAATTGACGCCGCTGGTCGACGCGCATCAGGGGACGATCTATCAAGTGGAGCTGGAGCAGGCTGGAAACCCGAGTCTGAGATTGCTGGCGGGTTACGCCCAAAGAAACAATCAGCCGGAGCGGATACTCATCGGTGAAGGGCTGGTGGGACAGTGTGCGCTGGAGAAGCAGCGGATCCTGTTGAACGATGCCCCGGCAAGCTATACGCAGATCCATTCCAGTCTGGGAAGCGCAGGGCCGGCGAGCATCCTGGTTTTGCCGGTGTTGTTCGAGGGAGAAACGAAGGCGGTGATCGAACTGGCTTCATTGAGGCACTTCAGTGTTACGCACTTGTCATTCCTCGAGCAGCTTACGCAATCGATCGGTGTCGTGCTCAATACGATTGAGGCGACGATGAGGACGGAAAGCCTTTTGCAGCAATCGCAGCAGTTGACGGTGGAGTTGCAGTCCCAGCAGAAAGAGCTGCAACAGACGAACGAGGAGCTGGCCGAGAAGGCGCGTCAGCTGGCGGAACAGAATGCGGAGGTGGAACGCAAGAACCGCGAGGTGGAGCTGGCCCGCCGGGCGCTCGAAGAGAAAGCAGCGGAACTGGCGCTTACCTCCAAGTACAAATCCGAGTTCCTGGCAAACATGTCGCACGAACTGCGGACGCCATTGAACTCGATCCTGATCCTTGGCCAGCAGCTTTCCGAGAACGGACAAGGAAACCTGACGACGAAGCAGGTGGAGTTTGCACGCAATATCCATTCTTCGGGGTCCGACCTGTTGAACCTGATCACGGACATCCTGGATCTGTCCAAGATCGAGTCTGGCACGGTGAAGGTGGAGGCTGAGGAGTTAGGCTTTGGGTCCTTGAAAGATTCGATCGAGCGCAACTTCCGGCATGTGGCGGACGCAAAGAGCCTGCCGTTTCATGTGGAGTTCGATGCGGGGTTGCCGAAGCTGTTCAGCACGGATCCGAAACGTTTGCAGCAGATTCTCAAGAACCTGCTCTCAAATGCGTTCAAGTTTACAGCGCAAGGAAGCATCGCGGTGAAGGTGGGGATGGTCACGGAAGGGTGGACACCAGGGCATCCAGTATTGTCTCTTTCACCACAAGTGGTGGCGTTCTCGATCAAGGACAGCGGCATCGGCATCGCGCCGGAGAAGCAGAAGCTGATCTTCGAGGCGTTTCAGCAAGCTGATGCAGGAACGAGCCGCAAGTACGGCGGCACGGGGCTTGGCCTGGCCATCTCGCGCGAACTGGCCACGCTGCTGGGCGGTGAGATCCGTCTGGTGAGCGCCTTGGGCGAGGGCAGCACGTTCACGCTTTATCTGCCGCTCTTCTATTTGCAGCCGGCGGAGGAGAAGAAGCGCAGCAGCAGTGCCGATACAACTATCATGACCTTGCCGTCTTCGGTGCGTGAAGATGCGGTGGCAGATGACCGTGAAAACATCCAGGAAGGTGACCAGGTGCTGCTGGTGGTGGAAGATGATCCACACTATGCGCGGGTGCTGGTGGGATTGGCGCGGGAGACGGGCTTCAAAGTGCTGGTGGCAAACCGCGGTTCCACGGCGCTGGCGATGGCGCGGCAGTATCAGCCTACGGCGGTCACGCTGGATATCTTCCTGCCAGACATGCTGGGCTGGACGGTGCTCAACAACTTGAAACTATCTTCCGAGACGCGACACATCCCGGTGCAGGTGATCTCAGTGGAGGAGGAGCGGCAGCACGGGCTGGCGCATGGAGCTTTCTCCTATGTGGTGAAGCCGGCGACGACACAAGGTTTGGAGCAATGCTTCAGCCGCATCAAGAACTTCGTCACACCGCGTGTCAAACGGCTGCTGGTGGTGGAGGACAACGAGATCGAGGCGCAGAGCATCGTGGAGCTGTTGCATCATGATGATATCGAGATCGTCACAGCGGCGACGGGCTCGGAGGCGTATGAAAAACTGCTGGACCGCCCGTTCGACTGCTGTGTGATGGATCTGCGCATGCCGGATATGAACGGATTCGAGCTGCTGGAGCGCATCCAGGCGGATGCAAACTTGCGCGAGATTCCGGTGGTCGTGTTCACGGGGAAGGACTTGACCCGGGAGGAGGAGCGGCAGCTCAAGACGATGGCGAAGAGCATCGTGCTGAAGGATGTGCAATCGCCGGAGCGGTTGTTTGACGAGACGGCGCTGTTCCTGCATCGCGTGGTGATGAGCCTGCCGGAGGGCAAGCGGAAGATGCTGGACCGTCTGCATGCCTCCAATGAGATTCTGCGCGGGCGCAAGGTGTTGATCGTGGATGATGATGCGCGAAACATCTTCGCCCTCACGACGATGCTGGAGAATCACGAGATGGAGATCATCAGCGCCACAAACGGTCGAGATGCAATCGACCTGTTGCAGGACAAGCCGGACACGGAGGTGGTGTTCATGGATATCATGATGCCTGACATGGACGGCTACCAGACGATCCGGGAGATTCGCAAGGATCCGAAATTCGGTGCGCTGCCGATCTTCGCGCTGACGGCGAAAGCGATGAAGGGCGACCGGGAGAAGTGCCTGGCGGCCGGTGCCTCGGATTACATCGCGAAGCCGGTGAACACGAATGAGCTGTTGTCTCTGTTGCGTGTGTGGTTGTATCGGTAAAAAGGGGATCAAGGCACGTGAACGAACCGGTCAACATCCTGCTGGTAGATGACGAGGTGAGGAACCTTGAGGTGATCGAGTCTGTGCTGCAATCACCGGATCACCGGCTGGTGCGGGCGCAGACTGCGGATGAGGCGTTGATGTCGCTCATCCGGGATGAGTTCGCGGTGATCGTGCTGGACATCCAGATGCCGGTGATGAGCGGGCTGGAGCTGGCGCATCTCATCAAGCAGCGCAAGCGCACGCAGCATATCCCGATCATCTTTCTGACGGCGTATTTCCAGGATGACAAGGATGTGATGGAGGGGTATGGCCTGGGCGCGGTGGATTACCTGAACAAGCCGATCAATCCCCAGATATTGCGGTCCAAGGTGGCGGTGTTCGTGGAATTGTTCCGCAAGACGCGGGCATTGCAGACGATAAATCACGCGCTGGAGCTGGAAGTGGCGCAACGGCAGAAGGCGGAGGAGGCGTTGCTGAAGTCCAATCTGGAGCTGGATAATCGCGTGCGGTCGCGCACGGTGGAGCTGACGGCGGCGAATGACAGTTTGCGGGCCAGCGAGCAGCTTTACCGGGCGATCGGGGAATCGATCAACTACGGCATCTGGGTGTGTGATCCGGCGGGCAATAACATTTATGCGAGTGAATCGTTCCTGAGGCTGATCGGGCTTTCGCAGCGCGAGTTGTCCGAGCGGGGTATCCAGTCGGTGATGCACCCGGAGGATTGGGAGTCTGGGAAGGAGGCGTGGGATCAATGCTGCCGGGCGGGGACGTTCTGGGAGCGGGAGTATCGGTTCAAGGGGAAAGAGGGGTTGTGGCATCCGATTCTTTCACGGGGTGTGCCGATACGGAGTGAAGGGGGAGGCATCGTCCGGTGGGCGGGGATTCATCTGGACATCGCGGCGTTCAAGCATACGGAGAAGGCGTTGCGGCATCAGACGCGTGTGCTGGAGATATTGCACCGGGCGAGTGTGTCGTTGGTGGCGGAGAGGGACATCCGGAAGATAGCGCAGTGTGTGACGGATGCGGGGGTGGAGATCAGCGAGGCGGCATTTGGCGCATTTTACCATCCGGTGAGCATGAGTGAGGAGAAGGTATTGTGCACGTTGTCCGGCCCGCCGCCTGAGATATTCCTGGGGTTGGAGGGGGAGGATGTGGAGAAGATTTTTTGGCCGACTTTGAACGGCGTGGGAATCGTGCGGGTGAACGATTTGAGGACGGACGTGCGTTTCAAGAAGCTGGCGAAGGGGGGCAGGGGGAAACAGGCTTTGGCGGTGCGCAGCTATCTGGCGGTGCCGGTGGTTTCCCGCAATGGCGAGATATTGGGGGGGCTTTATTTTGGACATCCGGAGGAGGGGATGTTTCCCCCGGCGTGTGAGGATGTGTTGCTGGCGCTGGCGGCGCAGACGGCGATCGCGATGGACAATGCAAATCTTTATCTGGCGTTGCAACGTGAGCTGGAGCAGCAGAAGCGGACGGAGACGGCGCTGTTGCAGAGCCAGGACCGGCTTTCCGGGGCATTGCGTGCGAAGGATGATTTTCTGGCGGCATTGTCTCATGAGTTGCGGACGCCGCTGAATCCGGTGTTGTTGCTGGCGAGCGAATCGGCGGAGGACAAGACGTTGCCGGAGCCGGTGAGGGCGAATTTCGAATCGATCCGCAATTATGTGGAGATGGAGGCGCGGCTGATTGATGATCTGCTGGATCTTACGCGCATCACGCGGGGGAAACTTTCTTTGAGCATCCATGTGGAGAGTGTGCATACGCTGGTGCGGAATGTGATCCATATATTGCATGGAGAATTGGAGCAGAAGAAGATCTCGCTGGAACTGAAGTTTGATCCGGGCGAACCGCAGGTGATGGGGGATGCGGTGAGGCTGCAGCAGGTGTTTTGGAATGTGCTGAAGAACGCGGTGAAGTTTACGCCGGATGGTGGACGTATCTGGGTGGAGACGAGGGTGGACAGTGTGGGGGGGCGGGTGCTGACGCGGGTGAGCGATACGGGCATCGGTATGACGGCGTCTGAATTGAAGCGGATTTTTGGGGCATTCTCACAAGGAGATCATGCGAGCGAGGGGAGTTCACACCGGTTTGGGGGCATCGGGCTGGGGCTGACGATATCACAGATGCTGGCGGAGCTGCAGGGAGGGAAGATCCGGGCGGAGAGCCAGGGGCGCGGGCAGGGGGCGACGATCGAGGTGGCGTTGCCGCTGGCGTCCGCCTCCGCGACGGCTCCAAAGGAGCTGTTGCCGCCGGTGAAGCCGACGGTGGTGGAGGAGCGCCCAGTGAGGGCGGACGGCAACAAGCGGCGGGTTTTGCTGGTGGAGGATCATGAGGCGACGAGAACGGCCTTGATCTACCTGCTCTCCCGTCGCGGTTACGAGGTGGTGGCGGCGGGATCGGTGATGGAGGCACTGGAACAGGCCAAGCGCCATGAGATCCATCTGTTGATCTCGGACATCGGGCTTCCGGACGGGACGGGTTATGATGTGATGCTGAAGCTGGGGGGGGAGGGATTGCCGGGCATCGCTCTTACGGGTTACGGGATGGAGGAGGATACGATGCGGAGCCAGAAGGCGGGTTTTGCGATGCATTTGACGAAGCCGGTCAAAGTCCAGGCGTTGGACCAAGCACTGGCTTCGCTTAAGCTGGCTGGTAAATAAATGAAGAGGAAAGGAAGTTTTATGGCGGTCAAACTTATGAGTGATATTATGAGGTGCCAGACGGGGACGGAAGGACTGGACAATATTTTGGGAGGCGGTCTGCCCAGGAACCGGGTGTATCTGGTGCAGGGCGATCCAGGGGTGGGCAAGACGACGCTGGCGATGCAGTTCCTGATCGCGGGGGCGGAAATGGGGGAAACCGGGCTATATATCACGCTTTCGGAAACGAAAGAGGAACTTGAGCTGGTGGCTTCATCGCACGGGTGGAAGCTGACCAAGATACGGCTGTTCGAACTTTCCGCGATCGAGGAGAAGTTGAAGGGGGAGACGGAGACGACGTTCTTCCATCCATCAGAGGTCGAATTGAACCGGACGACGAAGATTTTGCTGGATGAAGTGGAGCGGGTGAAGCCGGCGCGGGTGGTGTTTGATTCGCTTTCGGAGTTGCGGATGCTGGCGGAAACACCGTTGCGTTACCGGCGGCAGATATTGCAGTTGAAGCAGTTTTTTGCGGGCAGGAAATGCACGGTGCTCTTGCTGGATGACCGTTCATCGGGTGCTGAGGATCTGCAGATAGAGAGTATCTCGCATGGTGTGATCTCGCTGCACCGCACGGCGCCGGAATATGGTGTGGCGCGGCGGCGGGTGAGCATTGAGAAAATCCGCGGGCAGAAGTATCGTGAAGGCAATCATGACATGATCATCAGGAGGGGGGGGGTGTTGATATTCCCGAGGCTGGTGGCGGCGGAGCATCATTCAAAATTCAGGAAAGAGGCGTTTTCGAGCGGGATAAAGGCGCTGGATGCGCTGTTGGGCGGCGGGTTGGACCGGGGAACATCCAATATGTTCATGGGGCCTCCGGGGTCAGGCAAGTCGACTTTGGCGATCCAGTTCGCGTTGCAGGCGGCCAAACGGGGAGAGAAGGTGTTGTTGTTCATCTTTGACGAGACGAAGGAGAATCTGATCACGCGCACGAAGGGGCTGGATATGGATCTGGCAGCTTTTGTGGGGAAAGGGTTGATCCAGATCGAGCAGATTGATCCAGCGGAGATCTCGCCAGGTGAGATGGGCCACCGGATCAGCCAAGCGGTGCTGAAGAAGGGTGTCAAGATGATCATCCTGGACAGCATCAACGGCTATCTGAACGCAATGCCGGGGGAGCGGTTGCTTAACCTGCAATTGCATGAATTGCTGGCGTTCCTGAACCAACAGGGGGTAATCACGATCATGGTGCTGGCGCAGCAGGGGCTGGTGGGGAGCATGCAGAGTTCAGTAGATCTGACGTATCTGGCGGATTCGGTCATTTTGCTGCGTTACTTCGAGGCGCATGGCGAACTGAGGCAGGCGCTTTCGGTGGTGAAAAAGCGTACGGGCGGTCACGAGCGGACCATCCGGGAGGTGAAGATATCGAAAGGCGGTATTGAGGTTGGCAAGCCGTTGACGGCGATGCAGGGGGTGTTGACGGGTGTGCCGACGATTATTGCGAAGGAGTTGCCGAAGCAGGAGGATGGCGGAAAAATCGAATGAAGCGTGATTCTTCCAGAGCGGGGGGAAAGCGGACGAACGGAGAGGCACCCATGCAGGGGGGGGGGCGGGATGCGCCGTTGCTGGTTTTCATTTTGGCGCCGACGGGAAATGATGCGGGGTTGTCCGCCAAGTTTTTGGACGAAGCGGGCATGGGTGTGGTGGTTTTTCCCAATGTGGATGCGTTGTGCGCGGGGATGAGAGAGGGATGTGGTGCGCTGCTGTTGGCGGAGGAGATTCTGACGGAGAAATCCATTTCCTGTCTGGTGGAGATACTGGGGGATCAGCCGACATGGTCAGATATCCCGGTGACGATCATCAGCAGCGGTGGTGAGGCGACGCAGATGCAGTTGCGGAGGTTGAGGCTGTTCGAGCCGGGCGGCAATGTGACGTTGCTTGAGCGGCCATTCCGGCCTGGTACGCTGGTGAGCACGATGGAGGTGGCGTTGCGTTCGCGTCGCCGTCAGTACGAGGTGCGGGACCTGTTGCAGGCGGTGTGGAGCAGCGGGGAGAGGTTGAGGAGTTATTATGAGAGCAGTCATGACTGCATCAAGGAGCTGGATTTGCAGGGGCGGGTGCTCTCGATGAACAAGAACGGTTTGCGGATGCTGGGATGCAGGGATTTTGAGGTTTTCAGATTGAAGAGCTGGCCTTCATTCTGGAAAGGGAAGCAGGGGAAGGTGGCGAAGGATGCATTAGCGGATGCGAGGGCTGGCAGGGTGGGGAGGTTTCAGGGGGACTCTCCGACTCTGGGCGGCGAGATGAAGTGGTGGGATGTAGTGCTGTCTCCGATTCTGGATGAGGCGGGCAAGCCGGAGCGGATATTGGCGGTTTCGCGCGATGTGACGCAGGACCGGGAGCAGCAGGAGGCGGTGCTTTCTTTGAAGGCGAAGATCGAGCAGCAGGCGCGGATCTATGATACCACACTTTCGCACATCAATGAGGCGGCTTATATATTTGACCGGAAGATGCGGTTTGTTTACGTGAACCAGCGGGTGCTGGAGATTTTGGGACGGCCATTGGACGGGGTGATCGGGAGGGGGTTCGTGGAGCTGGGGTACGAGCCGGGATTGGCGGCGAAGTTGCAGAGGGAGATACGGACGGTGTTTGAGACGAAGGGGACTGTCCGGGATGAAACGCCTTTCAGAAAGCCGAACGGTGATGTGGGATATTATGAGTATATCCTGAATCCGGTGACAGGGGCGGATGGGGAGGTGGATTTGGTGGCGGGGTCGACGCGTGATATAACGGAGCGCAAGCAGCATGAAGCGGAGCTGGCGCGGATGGTGTTCCAGAAGGAGGCTGATGCGCGGCTGTTCGACACGATTCTTTCATCCATCAATGATCTGGCTTACACGTTCGACGTGGAAGGGAATTGGACTTATGCGAATGAACCGTTGCTGAAGTTGTGGGGGCGGAAGCTGGAGGACATCCGGGGAAAGAGTTCGTTGCAGCTGGATTATCCGCCCGAACTGGCAGAGAGGTTGAAGCAGCAGGTGAAGCAGGTGGTGGCGACGAAGAAGCCGTTTCGTGGTGAGACGTATTTCACGGATGCAGCGGGGGTGGAGGATTATCACGAGTATATCTTCAGCCCGGTGTTCGGGCCGGATGGGAGGGTGGTGGCGGTTTGCGGCACGACCCGTCTCACGACGGCGCGGAAGCGGGCGGAGGCGATAGCGGAAAGCCAGCGCAAAGTACTGCAATTGATGGCTGAGGACATGCCGTTGCCGGCCATTTTGGCGGAGTTGATGCGTATGGCGGAGCTGGATTGTGAGGAGAGAGCTTTCGCTTCTGTCCTGCTGATGGAGAAGGATGGCAGGCATCTGCGGCATGGGGCGGCGCCAAGTTTGCCAGCGGATTATGTGGCGGCGATCGATGGAGGGGAGATCGGACCGAAAGCAGGTTCGTGCGGGACGGCGGCATATACGCGAAAGCCGGTGTATGTGGAGGACATCAAGACGGACATCTTGTGGACGGATTTCAAGGAGCTGGCGTTGGCGTTTGGGTTGAGAGCGTGCTGGTCCGTGCCGATCTTTTCCACAAGCGGTGAGGTGTTGGGAACGTTTGCGGTGTATCATCCGATGGCGCGGCTGCCGGGCGAGAAAGATCTGAGGATGGCGGAGACGGTCACGCGCATGGCTTCGGTGGCGATCGAGCAGGCCCGGGCTGGTGAAGCGTCGCGAAGACTGGTGGCGATCGTGGAGTCATCGGATGATGCGATCATAAGCAAGGATATTAATGGGATCATCATGACGTGGAATCGCGGAGCGGAGCGGTTGTTCGGCTACCGCCCTGAGGAGATCATCGGCAAGCCGGTGACGATGTTGATCCCGGCGAATCAGTTCGATGAGGAGCCGAACATTTTGAAGCGGATCCGGCGCGGTGAGAAGATCGAGCATTACCAGACGATCCGGCAGCGGAAGGATGGCAGTTTGATGGAGGTGGCGCTGACGGTTTCGCCGATCAGGGATGCCGCCGGGAAGATCATGGGTGCTTCGAAAATCGTGCGGGACATCACGGAGCAGAAGCAGGCGGAGAGGCGGCTGGAGCGGGCGCATCAGGAGGTGCTGGCGGCATCTCATGCGAAGGATGAATTTCTGGCTTCACTCTCACATGAGTTGCGCACGCCGTTGAATCCGGTGTTGTTGCTGGCGAGCGAGGCGGCGGAGAATCCGGAGTATTCGCAGGAGGTGAGGGAGCAGTTCGCGACGATCCGCAGCAATGTGGAGCTGGAGGCGAGGCTGATCGATGATTTGCTGGACATCACACGTATCACCCACGGGAAACTATCGCTGAGCAAGGAGCCGCTGGATGTAGAAGCGGTTTTGCGGGCGGCGATCGGAACGGTGGAGGCGGAGGTGGCGGACAAGAAGGTGATGCTGGTGCTGGAGCTGGAAGCATTGCCAGCGACGGTGGAGGGGGATGCGGTGCGTTTGCAGCAGGTGTTCTGGAATGTGCTGAAGAATGCGGTGAAGTTCACGCCGGGAGGAGGGAAGATAACCGTGCGTTCACAGAAGCGGGATGGTGTGATGGAGATCCGGGTGTTGGATACGGGGATCGGCATGACTGGGGGGGAGCTGGCAAATGTGTTCGAGGCGTTCACGCAGGGTGAGCATGTAGGGGCGGGGGGAGCGCACCGGTTCGGCGGGCTGGGGCTTGGTCTGGCGATCACTCGGAAGCTGGTGGAGCTGCATGGGGGTGAGATACAGGCGGAGAGTGAAGGCCGTAATAGGGGGGCGACATTCATCATCACATTGCCGCTTACAGATGCGGTGGTGGTGGTGCGCCCAGAGCCGGAGAAGATGTTGTCGGAGAGGATGTCTGCCAACAATGGCGGCGGGCATCCCTTGCGGGTGTTGCTGGTGGAGGATCACGAGCCGACGCGGACGGCGTTGAAACTTTTGCTGACGCGGCGGCATTTCGAGGTGATCACGGCGAGCAATCTGGCGGATGCAAGGTCGTTGGCGGATAGGGAGGATTTTCAACTGTTGATCTCGGATATCGGGCTGCCGGATGGAACGGGGTATGAGTTGATGGCGGAGTTGAGTGAGAAACGGAGGGATCTGCCGGGGATCGCGCTGACGGGTTACGGGATGGAGGATGATGTGGTGAACAGCCGGTTGGCGGGGTTCAAGGTGCATCTGACGAAGCCGGTGAGGGTGCAATCACTGGAGAGTGCGTTAAGTGCGGTGTTGGGAAAGAAAGTGTGAAATTTAGAGCGGTTTTAAAAAATCCTGTAGCCGGGTGGCTGAAGAATGAGAAGGGCGGTCTTTTTGGGTTCTGGCTTCGTTTCGGCTCAGTCACAGGGTCCTTGGAAACTGAACTGCTCCTTCGCCAAAGCCTCGCCAGAACCCAAAAATCCTCGCTCCACCCGGCTACATCAATTTTTTAACCGCTCTAACGTTTTATAGGGAGGGGATTTCATGCAAATTGTGCAGAGGGAGCAGACTTTGTTTGCGGTTGAGGGGTGTCGGGTTTTAGCCAGTTGTTGCAAGTGCTTGATAGACAACCGATGTGTGATTTGGAAAGTTCGGCATGGGAAAAGCTAAGTAGTGAGGAGTGTTTGGATCACATTTTTTCTGATGTTGTTATGGTCACGACATTAAATATTTTTCCGGAAGCACAGAGCAATCATAGCATCAAAGTGGTTTGTGCGTGTACGATGGAGTGCCCGGCGGAGCGGCTGTTCGCGTTTTGGAGACAGTTGGAGAACATGCCGCGGGTGTTGCCCAGCCTGATCTCAGTGCAGCAGGTGACGAGGACGGAATCGCACTGGGTGGCGAAAGGGCCAAGGGAAGAATACATCGAGTGGGATGTGGAGATAGTGCATGAGGTGCCAGGGCAGTTGATCGCGTGGTGTACGAAGGAAGGGTTCGAGCCGGCGCATGCGGGAGCGGTACGGTTCGGGCCGGCGGCTCAGGGGGAAGGGACGGAGGTGACGGTGTCTCTGGAGTATGATGAGCCGGATGAGGATATGGAGCCGGTGGTGACGAGGTTGTTTGGGAGTGAGCCGGGGGCACAACTGGCGGATGATTTGCGGAGGGTGAAGGCAATGGTGGAAGCCGGTGGGAACCGGGTTGGAGCCGGGGACAGGCGGGTGGTGGCGTTCAGGTAGGGGATTTTAATTTGCCGGATGTGAGGATGATTTTGTTTCCGGTGCCGCTGGGGTGTTAACGGGTATCGCTATGGTGTTCTCTAATGGGTTGTAGAAAATATTTTAATTTTAGGGGTTGCGTATTTTTTGGGAGTGGTGGATAGTTTTTTCAGTGGTGGCCGGTATCGGCTGCCTGCGGCGGTCTGACCAGCGGTGGTTTGGCGGCTGAAACAAGGTAAGGAGGCTGTTATGGGTAATGGTGTTTCATCCACGGATTGTCTCCCCAAGGCAGAGGAAGTGTCTATTGGGGATGAGAGGGTTTCTTCCGGGAGGAAGGAAAAACGGGATGGGGAAGGGCTGGGGGCAACTGGCGATAAGAAACGGAAGCCTCGCTATGGTCTGAAGGGAAGCCGACGGGAGGTAAACCGGATTTTCCGGATTCTTTGAATTGCTTCTTGGGGTGGAAGTCATTTTAATCCGGGGAGTTCCAATGAGAGAGGGTGTCAAGCCAAGAGATGGGGGAGGATGCTTGCAAAGGGTCATACATATTTATCAATGGATGAGATGGCTGGTGGCCATCGTGCTGGGGCTTGGTCTATTCGCCGGTGAGGCACGGGCGGAGTTCGAGTTCGATGTGAAGTTGGGCTATGATGGTACAGTGCGGGAGGCAAACTGGTTTCCGGCGGCGTTCGAGATTTTCAATGATGGGCCGCCTTTCAGTGGCGTGATCGAGCTGATGAATGAGCAGGCGGGCAAGGGGCAGGTGCGCCGTATCCCGGTGGAGCTGCCCACGAATACACGGAAGCGGATCGTGGTGCCGGTGTTTGCCTCGGCGGGGAAGTATTCGCAATGGCGGGCAGTGGTGTATGATGAGCGGGAGAAGAAACGTGCGGAGGTGAAAAATCTGGGCATCCGGAAGGACTTGGAGTGGAACGCGATGTTGTTCGGAACGGTGGCAAGGACGTTTGGCGGGCAACCCATATTGCCTGATATGGCGAACAGCCAGGGGGATCGGGGTGCGGAGGTGGTGAGGTTGGATCCGGCGTTTTTGCCGGATGGACCGATCCCGCTGGAGGGGTTGCAGGCGATCTATTTGAACTCGGAGCGGGCGTTGGAGATCAGCGCGCAGCAGGGAGCGGCATTGATGGCGTGGATGCAGGCGGGCGGGCATTTGATCATAGGGATGGAGCAGCCGGGTGATCTGAACGGGTTGCCGTGGCTGGCACCCTTAATGCCGGTAAAGTTTGGCGGTTCGAGGTCGGTGGCGGCGGGGCAGGTGCTGGATTCTTTTGCGTGGGTGGGTACGGGGAGTCCGCATGCGTTCAATTATGCAAGCTCGGGCCGTAAGCGGGATGAAGCGGCGGAGTTCCGCGAGGCAACGACGCCCGTATTTCAAGCGACGATGTTGGACGGGAAGGAGCTGGTTTCTGCGAGCGGGTTGCCGCTGGTGATCCGCGCAGAGAGGGGACGCGGCTTGCTCACGGTATTGACGTTCAGCCCAGAGAGGGAACCATTCCGCTCGTGGAAGGGGCGAAATTATTTCTGGGCGCAATTGATCGGGGTGCCGCCTGCGTGGTTCACGGAGAACACGCATAACAACCAGTCTTATTTCAACAACCAGAGCATCGACGGTGTAGTGGGTGCGATGATCGATTCCAAGCAGGTGCGCAAATTGCCGGTGAGCTGGCTGCTGTTGCTGCTGGCGGTGTATCTGGTGGTGATCGGTCCGCTGGATCAGTGGTATCTGAAGAAGATCAACCGGCAGATGCTGACGTGGATCACGTTCCCCTGTTATGTGGTAGGTTTCTCGCTGCTGATCTATTGGATCGGTTTCATGCTGCGCGCGGGTGAGAGTGAGTGGAATGAACTGCATGTGGTGGATGTGATGCCGCACGGGGGCAAGGTGGAGCTGCGTGGAAGGACTTACGCCTCATGCTATTCGCCCTCCAATGCGAAATATCCGGTGGCGACGGATGTGGCGCATGCGACGTTCCGGGGTGAATTTCAAGGGGCCTTTGCCGCCTCCCAAGAGGCTGGCCGGACGGCGATCACGCAGATGGGCAAGGGTTTCGCAGCGGAGGTGTTCGTGCCGGTGTGGACGAGCCAACTGTTTGTGAGCGACTGGTCGCAATCCGGCGAAGAGCCGCTGCAGATGGAGGTGACGAAGAGCGGCGGGCAGACCTCGGTGCGGATCGAGAACAAGATGAAGGCGACGTTGGAGCGGGCATGGATCGTGGCCGGTGACAAGGTGTATGAGGTGTCGAGGTTGCAAGCCGGCGAACGGAGAGTGGTGAATCTGAGCAGTGCCGGGCAGGCTTTGGAAAGTTTTGTGCAGCAGAACACGTCAAACTTCGGCACGGCAGTGGAGCAGCGGCGCAATGCGTTCGGCAACAACCGGGGAAATTTCCTGCCTAATCCGCCGGTGCATCTGGCGGCGGCTTCCTTCCTAGGCAAGCTGGAGGAGAAGAATACGCCGAACAACAACAATCATAATTACGGAGCACGCTTCATATTGCCGGAGGGATTTGATCTGAGTGGGAATGTGAAGCGCGGGCAGATCTGTCTGCTGGCGTGGGCCAGCGGCGAATCACCCATCCCGGCATTGAACAAGTTTGAGACGCGCCGGTCCACACGCGACACGTTATTCCGCGTAGTGGCGTCCGCGCCGCAATAAGAAACGAGCGAGTGACTTATGGCAACTGAAGCAGCAAAGATTCCAGCCGTGCAGACGTTCGAGCTGACGCGCACGTATGGTGCGATGACGGCGCTGAGCCAGCTTAATCTGACGGTGAACCAGGGGGATCTGTTCGGGTTCATCGGTTCGAATGGTGCCGGCAAGACGACGACATTGCGCATTTTGGCAACGTTCCTCACGCCATCATCGGGTCGCGCGGAGATACTTGGTCATGATGTGGTGCGGGATGCGGATTCCGTACGGCATGTGATCGGTTACATGCCGGACTTTTTCGGTGTGTATAAGGACATGGAAGTGACGGAGTATCTGGATTTCTTCGGTGCATGCTATCGCATCCCGAGCGGCAAGCGTGAGAAGACAGTGGGCGATGTGTTGGAGTTGGTGGGATTGAGCGAGAAGAAGGGGGCACTCATTGGAGCCTTGAGCCGGGGCATGCAACAACGTCTCGGTCTGGCGCGTGTGCTGATCCATGATCCGAAGCTGCTCTTGCTGGACGAACCTGCGAGCGGTCTGGACCCGCGGGCGCGCATCGAGATGATGGCGATCCTTGAGGAGCTTCAGCGGATGGGGAAGACAATCATCATCTCGTCGCATATCCTAAGTGAATTGCAGACGTTGTGCGATCGTGTGGCGATCATCGAGAAGGGCAAGCTGATCTACAGCGGTCCGGTGCAGGGTGTGCGGGACCAGATGAGCGGGCGCATTTTCTGGGTGAAGGTGATGGATGGGATGGAGCGCGCGAAAGAATTGTTGAAGGCACATCCTGAGGTGACGGAGATCGAGCCGGTGGAGGAGCAGCTCAAGGTGACCTTGAAGGACCACGAGACGGATGCTTCGTTCATCGCGCCGATGCTAATCCAGGACGGATTAAAGCTGGTGGGATTGCGGGAGGATGAATTGGGGTTGGAAGAGGTCTTCATGCGGGTGACGCGTGGAGAGACTCAATAGCGGAAGGAGGATTTGATGGCTGCACACCTATCAAAGATAGGGTTGGGGTGGCTGCCGATAGTGGAGCGGGAACTGAGGGTCTCAGCACGGCAGAGCGGTTTGCATTGGGGGAGGTTTGCCGCAGTGGCGGCAGGCATCCTGGTTTTTGCGGTGATGCTTTTCCAAATGCGGGATCACCCGCCGCAACTGCTGGGGGCGAAGGTCTTCTACTATCTGGTGATGTTCATGATGGGGCAGAGCCTTTTCGCAGGGGTGGGCATGCTGGACAGCATCAGCAAAGAGAAGAGGGAGGGGACATTGGGGCTGCTTTTCCTGACGAGTTTGCGCGGCATCGATGTGGTGATGGGCAAGATGGCGGCAGGTTCGTTGAAGATCATTTACCGGATGCTGGCGTTTTTGCCCATCATCGGAAGCGCGTTTCTGCTAGGCGGAGTGAATTGGCAGTCATATTTGACAGCGGCGATCATCTGTTTGTCGGTGGCGTTGCTGTCACTTTGTTACGCAGCTTTCTGCTCTTCTCTCGGACGGGCTTATTGGGTTTCGTTCGGCTTATGGATGACCGGCATGTTGTTGTTATGTTTTGTGCCGCCGCTGTTGCTGACGTTGTTGCAGGTGCTTAACCTCAACTTTCATTTCATCCCCAATATCACTAATTGGTTTCCATTGCTTCAGATCAGTCCGATCGGGCTGTTTTTCAGCATGCAGCACCCTCTGATGGGAACGGGCTCGTTTTATATAGGCGGTTTTTTGCTCGAGGTGATGAAACTCTATGTGCTCCTGAGCGTGGTGTTTTTCGCGGGCAGTTGTTACTATACAGTGCAAGCGTGGAAAGACCGTGAAAAGAGGAAGGCACCTGCGCCGGAAAAAAAGACAGCGGTATCCAGGCCTGTGGCATGGACGGTGAAGAATCATTCACCGCTTTATTGGTTCATCACAAGGCAGCGTTCGAGCAAGGTCATCGCGGTGACTGTGATCATGGCCGGATTGGCGATGCTATGCTTTGCCTGGTTGATGACGCCGGAAGAGTATCGCTCACTAGGCTGGGGTGTGCTGCTGGTGGGCGCGGGACATTTGGCGGTCGTGTTGTGGATGGCTGCGGAAGCGGCCGCGTGGACTAACAAACTGCGGCAGACAGGTGAATTGGAATTGCTGCTTACCACGCCGTTGGCGATCCAGGAATTCTGGCGTGGTTATCAACAGGCGCTGTTTCGGAAATCCTTGATCCCAGTGGGACTCTTACTCTTCGCTTATTGGTGCTTTGCGACTTCCACCACGGGGACATTTTATGCGGTGAGCGACTGGGTGTTGCGTTTGCTGGGCATCATGTGCATCGGCCTGTTGCTGCCGTTGAACATGCTGGCGGCCGGGTGGACGGGGGCATGGCTTGGCAGCATTTCCAAGAATGAATTCACTGCTGCTGCGGCGGCTGTGGGGCTGGTGTTGGGAACAGCGGTCTTGGCGGTAGCGGTGCTATATTTTATCGCCGGGATCTTTCCGGACATGCCTACAGCGGCACAATACTTCAGCCGTTCATCACGTTATTATTACTATTACAATCCTCCAGCTCGTGAATGGCAGTTCCTATTGTTCTGCGGGTTGCCATGGTTTTTTGTGGTGAGGGCCAGTTTGGTTTTCTTCAAGTGGTCACGGTCGCATTGTTTGGCGTTGCGTCATGCTGTTCAGTCGGAAGATCTCAATGATATTGGATGGAAACGATACTCCAGGATTTTCCTGCAATCGTTTTACCGCCGTCCCGTCTCGTTGATGGAGGATAAGCCGTGAAACTGGGACGTTTCTTTCCCGTAGTTGGACGAGAGTTGCGTGTGGCGGCCCGGCACAAGTCCACTTATTGGAACCGGGTTCTGGCAGCGAGCATAGCGTTGATCATTTTCTTCCTCTGCGGCATGGCGACGATGCAGGCTCCCGCGCATATCATGGGGATGGTCTTGTTCTATGCCATCTCCGGTTTGTCAGGATTGCTCTGCGCCGTGGCTGGCAGCGGTGTGGCGGATGCCATCAGCAGCGAGAAACGCGAAGGCACGCTAGGGTTGCTCTTTCTGACGAATCTTACGGGCTATGATGTGGTGGCTGGCAAAATCGCTGCGGGATCGTTGGGAGCAGTTTACCGTCTGATCGCCATCATCCCCGTGCTGGCTATCACGTTCTTGCTCGGCGGGGTGGACATGGACGCCTACTTGCGCGTCATTTTCGGCTGCGCAAACCTGATGTTTCTTTCGCTGGCTGTTGGGGTTTTCTGGTCCTCACGAATGGTCACGTCGTGGGCCGCTATGCTGGCATGGCTGGCGACCATGGTTTTTTTGATCTTAGGCTGGCCGATATGCATGTTGATGGTGCACGAGCTTCTGGATGGCGGCATGTATTATGAACTGCTTTGGGATTCGCAGTATCGGTATTACCTCCTGGCTGTCTTCACTCCTTCACCGGGATTCAGCGCGGTGCTGGCAGTGGGGCCGCAGCAGTTTTTTGGGCAGTATAATTGGGGGTTCTGGCTGTCTTTGGGCGTGCAACATATGATGGCGTGGACTGCTTTGATCATCGCATGCCGCCGCACCCAGAACACTTGGAAGCTGCAGGAAAAACAACCCGTCGCCCGGCCGAAAAACTGGATCAGCACCAGAGAGCTGCTAGTGCAGGCTTTTAACTGGTTGCGCTGGCGCCGGAAGAAATTGCAGCATGAGGAGCCGCTTGCCTGGCTGGTGTGTCGAAGCCGGTTGGGTTTGAACATCACGCTCACCGTGCTGGCTGCCAGCACGTTCATCTATGCGATGGGCTTGA
Source organism: Verrucomicrobiia bacterium (assembly GCA_036405135.1). Taxonomy (NCBI): domain Bacteria; kingdom Pseudomonadati; phylum Verrucomicrobiota; class Verrucomicrobiia; species Verrucomicrobiia bacterium. Next base: position 118,139 of record DASWYF010000024.1, read on the forward strand.
TCTTCGACCCGCATGATTGGGCGGATGACGATATGTTCACGCTGGTCATGACAGCGAGCCATATCTGGATGCTGGCCTGGATGGCGGGTGAAGCTGCCACATGGATCTATCGCGACCGTTATTCTGGTGCGATGGAATTGATTTTGGCGACTCCGCTGAAGGTGGAGGACATCCTGAAAGGGCATTTCCAAGGACTCAACCGTAAGTTTCTTTTGCCAGTGACATGGGTTGTCTTGGCCGATGTCATCTTCCTGTGTCATGATGACAATTTTCGTTATTATGGTGATCGGCATTGGTTCATCAGCGAATATTTCGGTTACATTTTATGGTCTGCTTACATCCTCATGTTGTTTTTCAATCTGTATACCATGCGCTGGACGGCGACATGGATGGGCATAATTTCCCGGAATGAATTCACCGCTACCTCCTCGAGCCTCATGTGGCTATGCCTGCCCACTTGGGGCCTGATAGCGGGCGGAGCGATCAGCATCGCCTTGTTGATCGAGGTTTTCGACCAGCAATGGCTGGATGATTTGATGGATCATTTTCAGGAATGGCATTTTCTTATCCTCTGGTTGATGATCGCCAGCATCAATAATTTGGTGCTGATCCGGTTGAGCCGTCGTGAATGCCAGCGTCTGCGCGAGTATGCCGCCACGCGGCCAGAAACGGGTTTTTGGGCTCAATTAAAATATGCAGCAAGCTTGTTTCGTCGGCGCAGCCTGCCAGAGTCCGGGGGAGCGAACGGATGAAAGTCTTTCCGGTAGTAGAACGGGAACTGCGTGCTGCCTCGCGTCGCCCCGGCACTTATTGGGTGCGGTTTGTGGCGGCAGGAGCGGCGATGTCCATCGCCGCTTGGATTCTGCTGGTGACTTCTGACGGCACACAGTCCGCCCAACTTAGTCATGGAATATTCATCTCTCTGTCCATTTTCGCGTTCATCTACTGCCTTTTTGCCGGAGTCAGAAACACGGCTGATTGCATCAGTGAAGAACGTCGGGAAGGGACTTTGGGGTTGTTGTTTTTGACGGACCTAAAAGCTTTTGAAGTTCTTTTCGGCAAACTCGCGGCGACTTCGTTGAATTCCATATACGGTCTGGTGGCCATCTTCCCGATGCTCGCATTACCGCTGCTGCTTGGTGGCATGACGTTGGAGCAATACGGTGTGATGCTTTTGGTGCTGCTCAATACGCTCTTCATCTCGTTGGCAGTGGGGTTATGTGTTTCCACCATCGTCGAAGGCGAACGCGCGGCGATGATCTTGACCATCGTCGGAATGGTGTTCTTTTGTGTGGGCTGGACGATAGTGGGCTGGTTCTTGATCGAGAAGGTGCTGGGTTTGGACGGGCAATTCGAAAAATGGTGGTCTGAGGCTGCATTCGGCTGGGTATCGCCAGTTTACACATTCAACGAATTGCTTGAGTCGTTGGATCAGCCCAGAATAAATGAATCGGTCTGGTACTCTTTGCTCATGGTCCATATCGTGAGTTGGCTGCTTGTATTCATCGCGCAATGGCGTTTGCCAAAGATATGGCAGGACAAGGCGGAAACCATCCGCGGCCTGCGTTGGAAGCAGCGTTGGAGGCTCTGGGCTGATGGCGATCGTGACCAGCGCGCAAGCTATCGCAGTCGATTGCTGGATGAATCTCCTACGATGTGGCTGGGATCACGCAACCGCCTTAAACCGATGTTTGTGTGGGGCACCTTGGGCACGTTGGGTCTGTTGTGGCTTTGGGGTTATGTGGAGAATCCGAATGACTGGTTGGATGAAGGCGTGCATCTGATGACAGGAGTGATACTGACGACGGTGGTCAAGATATGGGTGGCGATCGAAGCCGCACACCGTTTCAATCGCGATCGGCAGAGCGGTGCATTGGAACTCATGCTCTCCACACCCCTTTCCGTTCCAGAGATAGTCTCCGGCCAGTTTCAGGCGTTAAAGCGTCAATTTCTTTGGCCGGTTGTGGTCATACTGGGGATACACTTCCTGTTCATCCTCTCGGAAAAGGCCAGCGGTGGAATGGTGACCTGGTGGCTCGGAGCCATGGCGATGCTGGTGGCAGATCTGTTCGCGATCGCTTACATCGGCATGTGGCTGGGCTTGAACCACCGCTATGCCACCCGGGCGACTGGCTCCACCCTGGCGAGGGTGTTGCTGTTGCCCGTGCTCATCATGATAGCGTTCTTTACATTCATGGCATTGGCCTCCCGGAGCGGAGGAATGGGGCGCATGGAAAATGTGGCCATGGCGGTATGGTTGATGGCAGGCATGGGGGTGAATCTTTTCTTCGGCTTGCGTGCATGGCACGGATTGCATGACCAGTTGCGTGACCTGGCGGCATCACGCTTCGATTCCCACCAGATTAAGAAAGGATGATGCGTTGACCTTTCTTCCCATGGTTGAACGCGAGTTGCGAGTGCTGGCCCGAAAGCCTGCGACGTATCGGTGGCGTTGGTTGATCGGTGGACTGGCTTTCGGGATGGCCCTGTTCCTCATCACCATAATGGGGTTGGTGGGTCAGCCGCGCGGATGGGGAGAAGCCTTGTTCTGGGTGCTGACAGTTTACGCGGCCATTGTATGCTTGCTTGCGGGGATGTTTGGCACTGCGGATATCATCAGTGAAGAAAAACGTGATGGCACTTTGGGCCTGCTGTTCCTGACGGATCTGAAAGGGTATGATGTCGTCATCGGTAAGTTCAGTGCTGTGGCACTGAATGCCTTCTATTGGCTGCTGGCGATCATCCCGGTCCTTGCGCTGCCCCTGCTGATCGGTGGTGTCACTTTCGGTGAATTTGTACGGGTCTCATTCGGTCTGGCGAACCTCTTGTTCTTTACTATGGCTGTCGGCACATGGGCTTCCTCCCGTTCCATCGAGATTCAAAGCAGTTTCCTGAAGGCCTCATCGGTGATGATTCTCTGCTGCTTGCTGACACCGATGATGTATCTGGCTCCTTACGGGCTGGTATCATGGGCGTCGGTCTTTGGAAGCAGCTTCAACTTGGGGGCCACTTACGAACGATTGGCAGTGCTTACGTTCAGTCCAGTTGTCGCACTGCTCAGTTCAGGCGACGATAAATACACCAGCAGCCCGGCGATCTATATGTGGTCTCTGCTGGGATCGCATTTGCTCGCCTGGAGTTTGTTGCTAATGGCAGCTTGGCGACTGCCCAAGATATGGCAGCAACCTGCGCGTGAAGCCGGAAACTGGGTAGCCTCAAAGATCACTCTGGCACGGAAATCAACGACCTTCGATGAACGCGCTGCGATGCTGGATGAAAACCCGATGTTGTTCCTGATGCGTCCTACGCGGGGGATGAGATTGGCGATCAAGGGCCTGATTGCATTGTCAGTCCTGATCGTGCTGGTGGACATATTCCTGATCGACGAGGCGAGTTTTCTCCATGTCCCGTTCAGAGGCGGCATCATCCGCTGGGCCGTGCTTTTTCCATTGGAGGTGATGCTGACATTTCAGGCCTGCCGTTTCTTCACATATGCCCGCAGTTCCGGGTTGTTTGAGTTGCTTGCCAGCACACCCCTGACGGTGAAGCAGATCGTCTCGGCCCATTGGACCGTGTTGAACCGGACATTCCAGTTGCCGTTCGCCCTCGCATTCATTTTCATGCTTTTTGGTGGTGTCAGATTTATGTTGGACGAGATGAACAGCGGCATGTCCAGCTCTTCGCCGTTTTTTTTGCACGGGATACAGATGTTCACGGTAGTGATGGGTGTCGGATTGAAGGTGCTCGATTACTTTCTGCTGGGCTGGATGGCCGCGTGGATGTCTTTAAAGCTGAAACGTCCCGGCTGGGCGGCCTTCTTCACGCTTCTGTTCGCACTGGTCATCCCGGGCTTTCTTTGCTGGCTGGGCTATCTGTTCAAGCCAGTGCTCATAGCGGTGTCACGCCACTATGTGGTCTATGAATTGCCTCGCCTGGTGCGCATGCAATTTGATGCCCGCATGCCTGTGGCAGCAGCGATCCGCACAACCCCGCCACCTATTCGCTAGTTCACTTCACCGTGACTTTGGGCGGATATGCGTAATCCTGCCATAGCCGGTCCAATTCTGCTTTTTCAGGCACACCATCCGCCACAATGAATCGATAGCGGGCAGTCAATGGCTTGCCGGGTTCGATGCTCCAATCACCCAGTTGCGAAGGTGCAAAACAGGTCTGCGGGTTCTTGGGGTTCACGCGAATGGGCTGAGGCGAGCGGAAGTTGCCCGGATGATCCATCAAGGTGATGCTAGCCAGCTCACCATCTGTCTTTCCGCTGATACGGATCCAGTTGATGCGCTGCTCGTTCATCTTCACGCGATCGGTTTCACCGCTGGAAATCATGAAGGAAACATTATCTTTTTGTTCCCATTGCGGGTTCGCCCGAAAGCCCAGTCCGCCATAGTAATACTTCGGCAGCTTGAGCGGTTTATCCGTGGCGCAGCTTTGCACCGAAACGAGATCGATCACATGCAGTTTGGAACCGGGCAGGGCATAGGTCTTCACCTGCCAGGTTTCATCCAATACCGGTGCGCCTGAATCCAGAAACTTATGTGAACTGCTGAAACCCGCATGAACTGGGCCGCTCCAGGTGTTCTCTAGTTTATCGAAATCGATCCTTGCCGTCAGTTTGTCTCCTTTGCTCTGGTTCCAGAAATCCGGTGCGCTCTCTCCAAACTCCGTGTGCGTCCAGGCGTACCAGATACCGCGATGCCACAAATGATCTGGCGGATAATCGCCCGTTACCGTTTTGCCTGAAGGCGTGAGGATGGGATGCAGATACGAATTATGCCGGTAAACTGGCTTGATCTCAGGGCGGGGGGCTTCTGTGTCAGCCATCTGATAGCTGAGCACCTTTTTGCCGTTGTTCTGCAGGTCGATCGCCGTTCCTGATCTCTTGGCACTCGCCGACGGTTTTTGCTTGGCTGTCTTGACCGTCAGTGTGAGCGACTGATTCTTGGCTAGTTTATCCAGGACAAAAGATGCCTGTCCCTTGTCATCATTCTGTAATGAAAAAGTGCGTCCATCTTTAGCCTTGAGCTGGTAATGCTTTGAATCCTTTTTGTCCCACGCAACGGTGACGACGCAATCCTGCCGGTCATGCTCGCCAGCTTCGACGGTGAGAGACTTGGGAGCAGCCTTTGCATCAAGATATGGAAAAGCTGTGCAGATGATCGATAGCGCGACAACGCGACTGTAAAATGCCGAGGGGAACATTCCGCAAGGTGTGCGCCTCGGCAGCGTTTCCGTCAAGCTGAATGCATGTGGTTGCGTCGGTTAAGTCTTGAACCGTCGCGTCGGCTGCTTGATGCGTTGGGGACGCCCTTTGCGTTTGGCGCGCGTTGGCGGCATATAACGCTTCTTGATCTTGCCGTCTTTATCCCGCTCGCGTTCGCTCGGACGCTTGCGCGCCTCGATCTTCTCCGCATGCGACTTGAGCTTGAACTTCCGCACCGGATCGATCGTTTTCGGACGCGCTTTGGGCACGAGTATCAGCGGGCAACCTTCAAAGCCGAACGCCTTCCGCATCTGATGTGAGAGATACTTGTAATACGCATCCGAGAACAGTTCGTCCCGGTTCACGAAAAGCAGAAACGTCGGTGGAGCTTGGCGCACTTGCGTGGCGTAATAGAATGTCAATCGCGTTCCCTTTGCGCTCACCGGTTGCTTGCGCTCGATCGCGTCTTGCAACGTGCGGTTCAAAATAGACGTCGGGACCTTTTGCTTGAGCTGTGCCGCTACATAGCGCACCGCTTCAAGCAAGCGGTCCAGATGGAAGCCTGATTTGGCCGAAGTAAAGATGACCGGTGCGTAATCCAGGAAGAAGAGTTGCGATTGTACCCACTCGGAGAACTCGCCGAACGTCGTCATCAATCGCCCGCCACGATCATAATTCTCCTCCTTGGAGCGTTTCTTGGCCTGCTCTTCACGAGCCTTCTTGACCTGCTCGGAAACAAGATCCCATTTGTTGATCACCACGATGCACGCTTTGCGGCATTTGATGATGTGATCCGCGATTTTTTTGTCCTGCTCGGTGATGCTGACTTCTGCATCGATGACCAGCACGACGATGTCACTGCGATCAATCGCGTCTTCCGTGCGCTTCGCGCTAAAAAACTCGATGCTGTCATCCACGCGCCGTGCCTTGCGGAGACCGGCGGTGTCGATGAGCAGATACTGCTGGCGGATGCCATCCGTCTCCACTTCGAAAGGCACATCCACCGCATCCCGCGTCGTGCCAGGGATTTCACTCACGATCACGCGCTCAGACTGGGTGAGCGCATTGATGATCGAGGACTTGCCCACATTGGGCCGTCCCACGATCGCCAGCTTCAATGGTCCTTCCGGAGCCTTCTCGCCTTCAGCCAAGACTGGTTTCTCTTCCGGCACGTAAGGCGGCAGTAGGGCGACAGAAGCCTCGATCAAAGCATCAATGCCCATGCCATGGATCGCCGTCACCGGGAAAATTTTTGAGAAACCCAACCGGCTGAACTCCACGGACTGGCCTTCTACACCCGCATGGTCCACTTTGTTCACCGCCAGTAAAATAGGCTTACCGCTTGCGCGCAACCGTTTGGCCACTTCAAGGTCCAACGGCACAATGCCTTCCTGCACATTGACCACGAGAATGATCACGTTTGCCGATTCAACCGCCAGATCCACCTGTTCCACGGCTGCCTTGGTGATCACATCCTGCGCTTTCTCGCCGCGCATCAGACCGATACCACCCGTGTCGATCATGGTGTAGGGACGACCACGCCACTCCGCTTCGGCTGTGACACGATCACGCGTCACACCGGGTTGATCATGTACAATAGCGAGGCGCCGCCCGATAATGCGGTTGAACAGGGCGGACTTGCCGACATTCGGCCGTCCTACGATGGCGATAATTCCAGACATCGCGCCCAGCATGGGGCTGGAAAGGCTTTCGGCAAAGGGAAAAAACTTGGGCATTCGAGATATAGAGCTGGACCTTGGACTAAGGGATTATGAGTCCTCTGCTCTATCCGCTGACCAAATTGGCAATAAAACGGCTGATTGCAGGCTTGTGAGCGGGCATCGTTTCACGGTTAATTGGCAAGATAACACGCATGAGTCGTCACCTAGCATTATCACGTCGGACCGCCATCAAAGCAGGAGTGGGTTTTGTCCTGGCTGCCCCATTCATATCGCGAGCGGAGACTTCCAAGGCCGAAACCGCCGCCCAATCTGCTCACGTCGAACTGTGGCGTCGTTTGATCGATAAGCACGATGTGATGCTCGATTTCGCCGACCTCGATGGAAAAGTGATCATACCCACGCCCGAAGAGTGTCGTGAAGGCAAGCCCAATGCGCTCGGTTGGTGGAGCCCGATCGAGAATGGCGGGTTCTTTAACGGCCTCTATATCGAAGCCATGGTGGACCGCTGGAGTGTCACCAAGTCCAAGTCTGATGCCGAGAAAGTCCGCCGCATGGCCCGCGGCCTCATGAAACTCGCCTCTGTCAGTTCGGTGAAAGGTTTCGTAGCCCGTGGCATGGGCACCGATGGCGTGAGCCATTATCCGATGGGCTCCAATGACCAGACAGCTCCTTGGCTCTCCGGTCTGTGGCGTTATCTGCAAACAGATCTGCCGGATAAAGCAGAGCGGGCGCAGATCGTCGCCAAGGTGATCGAGACGGTGGAAGTCATCATCACGTTGGGCTGGAAGATGCCCGCAGAAGAGCCCTTCAAGATTCGTGGACAATTTCACGAGATCAGTTGGGAAAGCTCACCCCGCGTTCTGTTCGTCCTTAAATGGATGCACCAGCTCACTAAGGATGCGAAATGGGACAAGATGTATCGACAGGCGATGCAAGAGGTTGGCGGTAAGAAGAACATCTCCCGCTTGGCTGCCTGTGAAGGCGGCATGATCTTCGAGCACGGTCCCCGTCATTCATGGACCGCCTCCATCCCGAACTCCTGCCTGCGCGCCCTATGGGAAATGGAGACAGATAAAGAATTGAAAGCCGCCTATACGAAGGGCTTGCAGGCAGGAGCCACTGTGGCGATGGAAAGCCTGCCCATCGGCATGCAGTTCAATAATGATGATGTTAAAAAATTCGAGCACGACTGGCGGGTGATGAACCAATGGTGGAAACCCCAGCAAACGGAACAGGAAGCTGTGGCACTGGCCCAGATGCAGTTGCGCGAATACGGAAAAGTGGCGCCACGTCGCGGTCAGGAAGTGAACGGCGTGCGCGAACCAGCCTTTGCTGCTTGGGTAGTTTCACTGGCACCCGATAAGACGATATTGAAGGAACGCCGCGAGCAGTTGGAAAAGATCGTGGCGCATTACCGTTACGAACGGTTGCTCTACTCGCAATTCTTCCCGCTGGAGAACGTGTGGTGGAGACTCCGTCGCGAATTCTAAACTGAGAATGAAGACGAGAACGTCACCGACATTGTGGCTATTGTTAGCGTTCATCGGCTTGTCCACTTCGCTACAAGCTGCGGATTCAGCACGTATAGCTCCATATCCGCCGAGTCCGGTAATTCAATCGATCGAATGGGCACCAACCAATAGCATCATCATCCAGGCCAAAGACGGCGATAACTGGCCGGTGACATGGGCGGATGATGACGCGCTGTATACGACGTGGGGTGATGGCACCGGCTTTGTCCCGAAGGTGAAGGGAAAGCTGAGTTGTGGGTTCGCGCGAGTCATTGGCGGACCGGATTTTTTCAAAGGCGAGAATATCCGCTCAAACAGTGAACAACTGGGGCAGGGCCGGGATGGACTGAAAGGCTGGGGGATATTGTCAGTGGAAGGGGTGTTGTATCTCTGGTTTGGTCACGCCGATAAGAAAGGCGGTGAAGCGCAATTGGCCTGGTCCAAGGATCACGCCAAGACATGGACCTTTGCGGATTGGAAGTTTCCTGAATTCGGTTTGGTGGGCTTTATTAATTACGGCAAGGACTATCAAGGTGCCCGCGATGAGTTCGTCTACGCCTATTCGCATGACGGCCCGAAAGCGGACACGCCCGCCGACCGTTTCATCATGATGCGAGTTCCTAAAGGCAAGATCGCTGAAAAAGCTGCATGGGAATTCTTTGAAAAGTTGGACGCACAGGAGAAACCAGTGTGGACTAGGGATATTGCCAAGCGCGGCGCCGTCTTTACCCACAAAGATGCCTGCTTGCGTTCAGCGATGACTTACAACGCGGCTTTGAAGCGCTATTTCTGGTGGCAGCACATCCCTTTGCCGGCCGGAGCAAAGGACCGCGGCGATACTCGATTTATCGGCGGCTTTGCCATCTATGATGCCCCAGAACCATGGGGCCCTTGGACCACGCCTTATTTTACGAGCGAATGGGATTTCGGTCCGGGTGAGCATGGTGATTTCCCATCCAAATGGATGAGTGCGGATGGAAAGACCATGTCTCTTGTCTTTTCCGGTCATGATGCTTTTTGCGTGCGGCGAGCTACGGTGAAGTTGAAAGAAGCAGCCAAATGACCGGTCCACTTGGCGGTTGCACGGTGAATCCTGAACAGAGATAATTTTGAAAACCATGAATCATCTGAAAACGATTTTGCTGGCAGTGTTCTGCTTTGGTACAGCACTGACAGGCTCAGCGGCGGATAATAAACCGAAGCTTTCCTCCTATCACGAAGTGCAAGCGGGCGTGCCGACGGGAACGCTCACGAAATACACCAACTTCACCTCGCAGATTTTCACGAATACGACACGCGATTGGTGGGTCTATGTGCCCGCGCAATACAAGAAGGAGAAACCAGCGTGCGTGATGGTATTTCAAGACGGTCACGACTATGTGAACCTGAAAGGCAATTGGCGCGTGCCGACGGTGTTCGATAACCTCATCGCCAAGGGCGAGATGCCGGTGACCATCGGTATCTTCATCAATCCCGGTCACAATGGTAGCTACAAGCCTGAGAATGCCTGGCGCGTGAGCAATCGCAGCTTCGAATACGATTCCTTGGGCGACCGCTATGCGCGTTTCCTCGTCTATGAGATTCTGCCGGAAGTGAAAAAGCTCGGCTACAATATCACCGATGACCCAGAGGGCAGGGCGATCAGTGGTGCCAGCTCCGGCGGCATCTGCTCCTTCACTGTGGCGTGGGAACGGCCCGATCAGTTCCGCAAAGTGCTGAGCACCATCGGCAGTTTCGTCGATCTCCGTGGTGGTCATGTGTATCCTTATCTCATCCGCAAGACGGAGAAGAAGCCCATCCGTGTTTACCTGCAGGACGGCAAGAATGATTTGGATAATCCCTTCGGCAACTGGCCGCTGGCAAACCAGATGATGTCCTCTTCACTGAAATACATGAAGTATGACCACCGTTTCGATTTCACCGAAGGTGAGCATAACAGCAATGCAGCAGGACCTTTACTGCCCGAGGCGTTGAAGTGGTTGTGGACGGGGTATGGTAAATAAGCGCGTTGAAATTGCGGTTTAGCCCGTTTACATTATCGATATGTCCACTAAGGAACTGATCAGGACTGCGAATGAGCTGAACTCGGAAGAGAGAGTCTTTCTGGCTGCTTATTTGAAGCATTTGGCACGGGTAGATGACCCGGCTTACCGCACGCAGTTGACGCAGTTGAATGAGGAGATTGACAGTGGTAAACGGTTCACACTCCAGCAGGTGAAACGCTTGCATAAAGCACTGGAAAAAGAGGGGCTGTGACATCGCGCTGGCAATTCGTTCTGAACGAAAGTTCTGTGGATTTCCTGCTGGCGTGTCGTGCGCCAGATCGACGCAGGTTGCTTCGCGTTTTAGACCAACTGGCGGATGATCCTTATCATGCTGGCGATTTTGAGTCTGTTGATAATGTGGGGAGAACGATCCAGATCAAACGTTCTGGATATTATCTGATCTCGTATTGGGCTGATACGGGGCCAAAGGAGTTGCGGATCATCAATATCGAAAAGGTCTGATTGTATGGTGAATAAACTTTTTTGTGTCGGCTTCATTGCTCTCTTGGCGAGTTTGTCTGTGGCCAAAGGACAAGACCTTTCAGTAGACATGACCCTGCACCGCCTCGTTCTATCGGATACGAAATGGGAAGTAGTCGCCGATGGCCTTGGCTTTGCCGATGCGCCTTTGTCGGATGACAAAGGTAACTTCTACTTCTGCGACATGCGCAGCACACCGCCAGTGATCTGGAAAGTGGCCCCGGATGGTGCGAAATCCAAAGTGATCGAAGGTATTCCCGTGAGCGGAATGAAGTTCGGTCCCGATGGCCGTCTCTATGCCGGTGCTGGTACAGGCAAAGACAAGCACCTCTCGGCATTCGAGTTGCCCAGCGGCAAAGAAACGATTCTCGCTAAGGATGTTGCTCCGAACGATCTCGTAGTGACACACAAGGGCTACATCTACTTCACCGAGACGGGCAAGAAACAGATCGTGTTCGTGAATGCGAAGACCGGTGAATTGAAAGTAGCAGATACAGGAACAGTCACTGCACCGAACGGCATCGCACTATCGCCGGATCAGCGAACCCTGGCCGTTTCCGATTCACGTGGAAGACACGTGTGGACTTACTGCATCGAACCCGATGGTAAGCTGACTCCTGGTGTTCCCTTCATGACCATGCGCACGGATGTGGACCTAAACGCCAAGAGCGCAGATGGACGCACTCCCGTATATAAAACGGCCAGCGGCGGTGACGGCATGAGTTCCGATCTGTATGGACGTATCTATGTTTCCTCGGCAATCGGTGTGCAAGTGTTCGATCCCACTGGCCGTGAGTGTGGTCTTTTGCCCAAGCCATATGAAAAGGGCATGACCAGCGTGCATATCGGTGGTCCTAACGGCGAATACATCTACGTGACCCAGGCAGACAAAGTGCTTCGTCGCAAAGCGAACGTGAAAGCGTTCTATCCATGGCTCGGCCCAGTGGAAGCAATTCCACTGCCGGTGAAGTAGTCCACATGAGTGATGGAAAACGCATTCCGACGGATGGAGGCGAGGCGTTGAGCCAGAGTCCATTTGCATCGCTTTCAAGTGATGGCTTACCGGAAGGAGCGGAGGTGCCTTTGGCAGTCACTCCTGCCAAAACCTCCCAAAGGGGAACACCGAATAAGAATCGCGGGCGCGTCGATATCATCCGTCAGAAAGCAGGGCGGGGTGGTAAGACCGTGACGGTAGTAAAAGGCTTTGTCGGAATCGGCCTGCCTGAGAAAGAACAGCTCGCCAAGAAGATGCAGAGATCATGCGGTGTTGGAGGCACGGTGAAAGACGGGCAGATAGAGATTCAAGGCGACAAGCGCGACGAGGTTGCCCGTATTTTGAAAGAAGCCGGATTCAGGCCTGTCTTTGCCGGTGGCTGATCACTCGTAGCGCAGCGATTCGATCGGATCCAGGTTTGCCGCCTTATATGCCGGATACGTTCCGAACACCACGCCCACTGCAGAACAGATCAGCAATCCCAATGCCACCCAATCCACAGGAATGACGGGTGGTGTCTCGAAATAGATCGCTGCCGCATTGCCGCCGCCCACACCTAAGATCACGCCGATCAACCCGCCGATCTGGCAGATGACCACGGCCTCCATGATGAATTGCGTAAGGATGTTCCGCTTCTTCGCCCCGATCGCACGTCGAACACCGATCTCGCGCGTGCGTTCCGTAACGGACACGAGCATGATGTTCATGATGCCGATGCCCGCCGCGAGCAGGGAGATGGAGCTAATCACCGTCACGCCTACGCGCACCGCAAAGGTCAGGCTGCGGAATTGTTCGATCAGCGAATCATTCGACATGATCTCGAAATCATCCGGCTGACCTGGTTGCACCTTGCGGACAGCGCGTAGAATGCCACGTGTCTGCTCGATGGTGTCATCAAATGCCTGTGCGCTTTCCGCCTGTACCAAAATTGAAAGACTGCGCCATCGTGCGCCATAGCGATTCAATCCTGTAGACATCGGGATGGCCATAAAGTTGTCCTGTCCCGCCCCGCCCATCCCGCCCTTGGCTTCCAGATAACCGACGACCATGTATTTCACGCCGTCAAACTTCACTTCTTCGCCCACGGGTGAACTGTGCGGGAACAGTGATTTCGCCAGATAATTGCCGAGCACGCACACCGCTCGCGCACTCTCCATATCGCCTTGGCCGAAGGCGCGCCCTTGCTCGATCACCCAGTTCTTCGCCTGAAACACACCGGGCGTCACGCCGTTCAATTGTACGTCAGGGTTCGTTGTAAAATAGCGCGAGGAGGCTTCCGAACTCATTAAGCCAGTCTCGGCGCCAATGGTCTTGGCCATGGTTGCACGACGCTCCAGTGCGTGCACATGCTCCATCATCAGATTCTGCCGACGGCGATACTTTTCCCAGCCGCTCGGGCCTTCGAAGGAGATGCCCGGCCAGCGGCTTACGGCGAACGTATGCGTGCCCAATCCGCTCAATTCCGATTCCACATTGCGTTGCAAAATACGCATCGCCGTCATCACGACGATGATGGAAAACACCCCGACCACCACGCCCGAAAGGGTGAGGGTGGAACGCAGCTTATGCGCCGTGACCGCCGCGATCGCCATACGAAAGCTTTCCACCGCCTCTCCCCAGAGGACGCGCCACGCACGGCTTTTATTCTTGTTAGCCACGGTAAATGATTATTCCACTCGCAAAGCTTCCACCGGATCCATCTTCGCCGCCCGCCATGCGGGAAAGAATCCGGCGAGCAATCCGGTGATCAGTGAAACTCCCAGTGCCAATCCGATGACCATCGGTGAGATCCGCATCGGTAGAACATTGGAAGCGCCTATTGCTGCCAGCCAGGCTAACGCCAATCCAATCAAGCCCCCCAGCAGACAAATGAGTGCTGCCTCCAAAAGAAACTGGAGCATGATGGCGCGGCGCTTCGCCCCTAGTGCCTTTCGCAGGCCGATCTCCTTGGTCCGTTCCGCCACACTCACGAACATGATGTTCATGATCCCGATGCCGCCGACAAAGAGTGACAGGCCGGTGATGAACAGCCCGACTGCGGCGATGACACCGCCCACACGCTGAAAGGTGTTGATGAAGGCTTGCTGTTCGTTGATGGCAAAATCATCCGGATCTTCCGGAGCAACGTTGCGCAACTTGCGCATGATACCACGGAACTCCTCACGTGCCTCGGGCAGTTTCTTGATGTCATTCACCTTGATACGGATCATCACGTTTGGCCGCCAGCTTATGACTTGATTGAAACGGGTGATGGGGATGAACACCTGATTATCGAGGCTCTCCATGGAGAGAAAGCTGCCGCGTCTGCCGATCACGCCCACGACTTCAAATGTGCTCTCGCCGATCCTCACACGTTCTCCCAATGGTGAAGCAAAGGGGAAGAAATTGGACGCCACATCGGCACCAAGCACGCACACGGGTCGCGCACCATCCACTTCTGCCATGGAAAGAAATCTTCCGGCTGTCAGGTTCAATCCGCTGATCAAAGCGGTTTGTTCCGTGGTGCCGACAATAGTGACCGAAGTGGCTACGGCATCGTTGTAGCGCACCGTCCGCCGTGAAAATGTCTCAGCCGAAACGGCCATGGCGTGCTGAGATTGCTTCGCCAGTGCCTTGGCTTCCGCGATCGTGATGTCCCGGCGATTTCGCATCTTCCACCAAGGCTCCTCATTGAACCACGGATACTTGTCGATGAAGACCACATCCGCACCGATGGCAGAGATGCTTTTGAGGAACGCCTGGTTCAATCCATCGATCGCTGCCGCCATCAGGCTCACTGTAACAATGCCTACCACGATGCCGAGTGTGGTCAAAGCCGCACGCAGTTTGTTGGCGCGGATCGCATCTAGTGCGATCCACAAGCCCTCAAACAGTTCAGCGATAAATCTCATGGCATCATTTCGCCAGCACTTCATCGGCGGCGATGAGGCCGTCCAAGATGCGGATCATGCGGCGGGCATGTCGTGCGACTGCCTCTTCGTGTGTTACCACGATGATGGTGTTTCCCTTCCGGCTTAGTTCATCAAAAAGTGAAAGGATTTCTTTGCCTGTGCGGGAGTCCAGATTTCCTGTCGGCTCATCAGCCAGCAGGATTGAAGGATTGTTCACCAAGGCGCGTGCAATAGCCACGCGTTGACGTTGACCGCCGGAAAGCTCGTTAGGTTTGTGTTCGACACGATCAGCGAGGCCTACGTGCGTTAGCGCAGCCAAAGCCCGATCATGCCGTTCATCCGCCGGCACACCGGCATACACCATGGGTAGCTCCACGTTGCGCAAGGCACTAGCGCGAGATAGCAGATTGAAACTTTGGAAAATGAACCCGATCTCACGATTGCGCACTTCAGCAAGTTCATTGTCATCCATCTCGCTGACATCCGTACCGTTGAGTTCATAGCGGCCGGAGCTAGGTGTATCGAGGCAGCCGAGCATGTTCATCATCGTGGACTTGCCGGAACCGGAGGGCCCCATGATGGCGACATATTCACCACGCCCGATGGACAAGGACACCCCACGCAAGGCATGCACCGTCTCCGCGCCCATGTCGTAATGGCGGGTGATGTCAGTTAAACGGATGAGGCTCATGGCTGGGCACGCTTAAGGCTTCTTCTCTTCGTTGGCTTTGGAATCGCCAGTGCCAATGGCCACTTTCTTGCCGTCCTCCAGATCGCGATTGATCGCTTTGTAGCTGCCCGAGACGACTTCTTGTCCCTCGCTCACGCCTTCGGTGATCTCCGCGTAATTCTGATCACTGATGCCGCGCTTCACCGGCACCATCTTCACGGTGTCACCTTCTTTTAAAAACACGACCTCGATAGGCTTGTTCGCATTCTCTTTTTCCTTCTTGGTGGCAGCAGGCGCGTTCGTGGAAGCGGTAGCAACCGCATTAGTATTTCCCTTGGGCGGACGCGTCGTGACGCTTTGGAAGGGGACAGTGAGGACATTTGTGCGATAACGCGTTTCGATCTCGGCGGTAACAGACATGCCAGGGCGGAAGATTTCTTTTTCCTGCACGCGGATGCGGACTTCAAAGCGCGTCGCTTCCTGCTGCGTACCGAGGGCCGAAGTCTTCGCAGTGTTGGCGATCTCCGTTACGATGCCGGTGAACTTACGATCACGGAACGCATCCACCTCCAAGCGAGTCTTTTGTCCCACGGCAATCAGCACCACATCGATTTCACCGATGTCCACGCGTGCTTCCATTTCTTCGAGATTGGAGAGCGTCATCACGTCTGTACCTGCCATGGTGGCGGTGCCTACGACGCGTTCACCTGCTTGAGAGTTCAGCTTGGTCACCACGGCATCGAGGGGGGAGTAGATCGTCGTCTTTGCCAGTTCTTCCTCGGCACGAGCTAATGACGCACGAGCAACATCCGCTTGATGAGTGGAAGCGTTCAACTGAGCTTGGGCCACATCGAAAGCTGTCTTGGCTTCCAGATATTGTGATTCCGAGATCAGGGCTGATTTCTTTAGATCACTGGAACGCGCATGTTCGAGTCGTGCTTTTTCCAGGTTGGCCGCAGACAGATCCTTGTTCGCCAACACAGCTTTGAGATTCGCCTCGGAGGAATTGCGGCTGGCGGTGTAGAAGTCCGGTTTGATCTTCATCAGCAGATCGCCTTTTTTCACGACCTGACCTTCCTTGATGGGCAGTTCGATGATCTCACCGCTGACTTCCGGGCTAATCTTCACTTGGAGGACAGGTTGGATGCGGCCTGTGGCTACGACGAGTTCCGTCAGGTCGCGGCGCTGGACCTTCTCGGTCTGTACCTCGACGGGCTTTTCCTCTTTGTGCGTGTATTTCCACCAGCCTGCACCGCCGCCAATAGCGATCAGCGCGAGAAATATCCACCAGCCTTTTGAGCTTTTTTTACGGGCCATGTGCTTAAAATGATAAGGCGATTACGTGTCTCGGGCGCTTTGCACCCCTTAAATGGAACTCACTAGAAGCAAAAAGGTTCAATGCAGATTGCGCAAGCTCTATACGGTTCATTTTTCCAGTTGAATCCTTCGGCACAAGTCCCGTTAATGGTCGTGCGTTCGGCAGCGTCCGAGTAACAACCCCGGGTGGACCGGTCTCGCTACCTTCCGAACGCATGATTCCAGAGTGAAACCAACGGATCTGCGGGGCATCCTGCAATACATCCCGCGCTACCGGGAAAAGACGTTCGTCATCAGCATCGATGGCGCGATCGTCACGGACGAGAACTTTGCCAACATCCTGCTGGACATCGCCGTCCTGCGCTCGCTGAACATCCGTGTCGTGCTCGTTCACGGTGCCGCCGCGCAGATTCGCTCGCTCGCCGAGCAGCAAGGCGTGCCTGCTTCCGATCTGGATGGTTCCGGCATTACAGATGCGGAGACACTGAAGCTTTCCCTCACCGCAGCAAATCGCCTGACGCACGAAATCCTCGAAGGACTTTGCACGCATGACATCCGTGCTGTCTGCACGAATGCCGTCATCGCGCATCCGAAGGGTATCATCAACGGCATCGACCACCTCTTCACCGGCAAGGTGGAGCGTATCGATGTGGAGATGCTGCAATCGCTGCTCACTCAAGGCATGGTACCAGTCATCCCGCCTCTGGGTTTCGATGGCGATGGCAAGACGTATCGTGTGAATTCAGACGCCGTTGCTGGCGCGTTGGGTGAAGCCTTAAAGGCGACGAAAATCCTTTTCATCACCAGCTACGATGGCTTGATCCGGCAGGGGCAAGTCATCCGCCAAGTGCAGGTCAGCGACTTGGATAAGATGCTGGCTGCTGGAAGAAACGAATTTCATCCAGAGTTGCTGTCCAAAGCGGTTCACGCGGCTGCCGCTTGCCGTGCGGGCATTCCGCGAGTTCATGTCATCAATGGTGAAGTCGATGAAGGGTTGCTGGCGGAAGTGTTCTCCAATGAAGGCATCGGCACGCTCGTGTATGCGAATGAATACCAGCAGATCCGCAAGGCGATGAAGAAGGACATCCGCAGCATCCTCGCGCTGTCGAAGAACGCGATGGCCAATGCGGAATTGGTGAAGCGCACGCGCCCGATGATCGAAAAGAACTTGGGCGATTACTACATCTTCGAGATTGATAAAAACCCGGTCGCTTGCGTGGCTCTGCACACTTATCCCGAAGTGGGCAAGGGTGAGTTGGCATTCCTGTTTGTCAGTCCATCGCACGAGAACCAGGGCATCGGGCGCAAACTCATCCAGTTCGTGGAGACGAAGGCGAAAGAGATGGGTTTGAACACTCTCATCACGCTTTCCACACAGGCATTCAGCTACTTCCAATCCAAAGGCGGCTTTGTGGAAGGTAATCCTGCGGATCTGCCCAGTATGCGGCGCGAGAAGTATGATAATAGTGGGCGTAACTCCAAGGTGCTGGTGAAGCCTCTGACACCCGCGGCTATGGCGAAGGCCAGTTGATGCAACTTCCGCCCGGCAATATCTTTCATTATCCCTCGGCGCTCAAATCCGAACGCCGGTTGCCGAAAGAGTTGCCGTTGCGTGCGAAACGGCAGAACGTCGCTCCGACCAGTTTCATCCTCTGCGCTTCCATTCGTGAGCAACGCATGGATTTGTTCTCGGCTGATCTGCCGTTGCGCCCGACATGGAATTCGTATCTGTTCACCCGACGTTACCTTGTTTCTACCTCGCGTTTTGGCATTGGGGAGACAGAGAATTCGAATTATACACCACGGGGTTTGCATAAGATTGGACGCAAGGTTGGGGGTGGCTGGCCAGTGGGCACGGCGTTTAAGAGCCGTCAACCGATCGGCAGTACATGGCAGGGGATGCCGAATGCACCGATTGCCCATCGCATCATGTGGCTCGAAGGGTTAGAGCCGGGTTTCAATCGTGGTGAAGGCGTGGATACATTCAAACGTTATGTTTACATCCATGGCTTAGGGAATGAACCCAGCCTGGGGCGGCCTGATTCCCACGGCTGCATCCATCTTTCCTCGTCGGACATCATGCCGCTCTACGACCGTTTACCGGAAGGCACACTGGTCTGGATTCAGCCGTGAGAGGCTGGTAGGTTGCGCGCGTGTCGCTGACTGCCATTCAATCTCGAATCATCCATTATTGGATCGCAGTCGTCTGTCTGGCGTTCACAGCGGCCCTTCACGCACAGGCTCCCAAGCTGCTTTGGACCGCTGATTTGGGTCATCGCATTCAGTCTTCTCCGGCTCTTGGTGCAGATGGAAATATCTACATCGGCACAGATGATGGCTTTATCCATGCCATCAAACCGGATGGTAGCATCGCCTGGACGAGTCGCAGTGAAGCCGCTGTTGTTTCAACGCCTGCCGTCGATACCCAAGGCACCGTTTACTTTGGTTCCATGGACAAGCTGTTCTACGCGGTGAACCCCGATGGACGAGGTAAGTGGTTCACTTCTTTGCGCGCGGAGATAGCGAGTTCTCCGGCGATCACGGCTGAAGGAGATGTGATTGTCGCTACAACGCAAGGCGCTGTGGTTTGCTACAATGCTGCGGGTAATGAACGCTGGCGCTATGCGATCAATGAACCGATTGTTTCTTCTCCCGCTATCGGTGCCGAGAGGATGATCTATTTCGGCGGGCAGGATGGAAATCTCTACGCGCTTCGCCTAAATGGCGCGCTCTTTTGGCAACAAAGCCTGGGCGAACGCATCAACGCTTCGCCCGCCGTTGGACCTGATGGAAATATCTACATAGCTACTGTGACGGGCAAAGTGGCTGCCATTTCTCCATTAGGGAAAATATTATGGGAAAAGAATCTTAATAGTCCGGTCCGCTCGTCTCCTGCGCTTACTTCAGATGGGCATATCCTCATTGGAACGGATGAAGGCAAGCTCTTCAGTCTGCAACCAGATGGGGTGATCGGTTGGACATTTGAAATACCGGGTGTGGATGTTTCCATCCGCTCGACTCCAGCGGTGACACAGAATGGTGTTATTCTTTTCGGAAGTTACAATGGCAACCTTTACGGTGTGTCGGCTGCTAAAGGCCAGTTGCTTTGGACCCAAAAGACCGGCGATAAAATCTCCGCGTCACCCTTGGTTCTTCCAAACGGAACCATCGTCATCGGTTCATGGGATGGAAAAGTCTATGCCTACGCTGGCACCAGTGACTTGGCGACCGATACGTGGTCATCATTTCGTGGTAATCCGCAGCGGACGGGCTTGGCGGTCCTTAGCAATGCACCAGCGGCTCTGAAACTGGCGCTGACTCCGGCAGAGAAAATATTGCTATCGCCAGCAACAGTAGCCGTACAAGTAGAACCGCAAGGTGTCATTGAAACTCCCACGGCAGTGCGTCTTTTGGTGAACGGAAAGCAGTACTCGCAGCTTACTGCAGCGCCTTTCACTTGGACTTGGGTGGAAACCAATGTCGGTGTTTTTAATATCGTAGCCGAGGCTGTTTTCCCCAGCCGACCTGTTTTGCTCTCGACCACACAGACAGTTGCTGTGCAAGCGATGTCATCGGATACCATCAAACCTAAGCTGGAGATCAAGGCTCCAGATTCCAATCCACGCGTCATGATTCCGCAGCTTACTCTATCCGGTACAGCGGAAGACAATATGGGCGTCAGTCGTGTGGAGTATCAGTTGAACAAAGGCGTGTGGCAGGCGGCCAATGGCACGACAAATTGGACGGCGCCTGTTGCTCTTGTCGCTGGTGAAAATGATGTGATTGTTCGTGCAGTCGATGCAGTGGGCAATACTTCTGCGGAAGAGAAACGGACTTTCCGCCGGATCGTGATGGCTACACCGGCTGTGGATATCATCGGCGAAGGCTCGGTGAAACCAGATCTGCGAAAAGGGGAGCTGGAAGTTGGCAATACTTATACGGCTACCGCTGAACCAACGGAAGGCTGGCTCTTCATTGGTTGGAGCGGCAGTGTGACGAATACGAGCACTAAGTTATCCTTCACCTTGCAGACAAACACGGTATTGCGCGCCGAGTTCAAACCTAACCCTTTTAAGATCATAGCAGGAGATTTTCACGGGCTAATTTTTCAAACAAATGCGGTTACTGCCGGTCATGCGGGGCACTTTACGCTTACGACATCGGAGAAGGGTGCGTTCAAAGTCCGCCTAATTCTTAGCGGGGTGATGCACAATCTCAGTGGGCAGTTCGATGCCGATGGTCTGGCAAGTGCAGTCATTTTGGATGAACGCCAGCAGGCTTTGAGCATTCGATTTAACCTGAACTGGCGCAACACACCTAACCTCATCACTGGCAACCTGACTACGGAAAGCGGTATGGCTGAGGTTTTGGGCGACAGGCTTGCTTTCAATGGAAAAGACCGGCGCACGCCTTACGCTGGAAACTATACGGTGAGCCTTTCTTCGCCGACGAATGCGGGCAATCCTTCAGGCAATGGTTATGCATTGGTGCAAGTCGCGGAAGATGGTCGCATCCAGATGAAGGGTCTTTTGAGCGATGGCACGGCTATTGAACAAACGACCTATATTTCTCCGGAAGGATTGTGGCCGTTTTATCTCGCACCTTATGGCAGCCGCAGTTTGCTCACAGGTTGGCTGCGTTTTGGTAGCGAATCGTTCGCTGATCTGCATGGTAATTTACAGTGGATACGGCCTAGTGTGGCAGGGACTAACGCATTTGCGCCCGGTTGGCAACGGAGCCTGACAGTCATCGGTTCCAAGTATATTCCACCCGCGCGCAAGCAAACGGTGTTTGGATGGAAGGATGGATTGGTAGGTTTGAAAGGAGAGGGATTGCCTGATTTGATCGTGTTCAAACTACAGTTCAAGGATAACAACGACATCATCCTCAATGGGGTGACGGCTGATATCATGAATCTGAAGGTATCGGCTGACACCGGCCATTTCACTGGGCAGTTCGTGCATCCGGATTTCGACAAGCCCGTGCCAATGGAAGGTGTAATGCTCCAAAAGCAGAATCATGGGATGGGATTTTTCCTCACGCCCAAGGCAGGTGGCTCAGTCTTCATCAGTCCCTCCAGTCCTTAGTTTTCTTTTCCTGCTGTCATTCTTGATACTTTGAGGTAGTATGCAGCCACTATTTCGATGCGAGTTCGTATCAAGATTTGCGGGATAACGTCCGTGGCAGATGCCCAGGCCGCAGTAGAGGCCGGAGCAGACGCTATCGGGCTGATGCTTTGGGGGCCGAGCAAGCGGTTTGTGACCAATGCGCAAGCTGCTGAGGTCGTGCGTTCTCTTCCGCCATTCGTCAGCAAAGTAGGGGTATTCGTTGATCCAAACGCTGGTGAAGTCTTCCGAGCGGTCGAGGAGATCGGGTTGGATACCATCCAACTTCACGGAGCGGAGACACCGGAGTTTTGCCGCCAGTTCGCTGCCTTGAAGGTGATGAAGGCGTTTCGTATCAAGGATGCATCCTCCTTGGCGACGTTGACGGATTACAATACGGACGCGTGGTTGCTGGATAGCTATGTAGCGGGTCAGCAAGGTGGAACAGGGGCTGCGTTCAACTGGGACTTGGCCGTGCAGGCAAAGGACTCAGGCCGTCCTATCGTGCTGGCGGGTGGCTTGACCCCTGAGAACATCGCAGAAGCGGTGCATGAGGTGTGGCCTTATGCGGTGGATGTCTCCAGCGGGGTAGAGTCTGCCCCAGGTAAAAAAGACACGGAGCTGATGCGGAGATTTGTTGAGGCGGTGCACGGCATAGATAGCTTGGATTGATATTGGGGCGCGGGCTGAGTTGCTCTTCTTGGATGTCCGGCTTACACTCGCGGCATGAGTTTAGCCAAGAAATTGCTGCATACCCGCTATCGCCTGAATGATCTCGAGAAGTCGGTAAAGTTTTACAAGGAGATCCTCGGCTTAGAAGAAGTGCGACGGCACAAATCACCACGCGGCTCTGAACTGGTGTTCATGAAGACGCCTGAGAGCGAGGAATTGATCGAGCTTTGCTATTTTCCCAGCAGCGGACCGGTGGTGGTGCAGACAGATCTGACGCATCTGGCCTTTGAGGTGGATAGCCTGGAGGAGTTCGGCAAACACTTGGAGAAACACGGCCTGAAATATTCTGATGGCCCCACCTTGCGGCCGGATGGCAATGGCGGCTTTGCTTTCATCGATGCGCCAGAGGGGTATGAGATCGAGCTGATCCAAGCGCCGAAGAAGTTCTTTAGCTGAGTTTAATTCGGAGATGAGTGAAAAGGTCCAGCGAGGGATAGATGCTAGGCATCGTTTAAAGAAACGATATCGAAAGCTTTTTACTGAACTTTCAGCCCTGTTGTTCCGTCATGATCCCATTGGTATCAGTTTCGATGACAATACTGATGAGTATGAGCTAGAAGTGGGGACAATTCTGCCTCGGCTTGCTACATGTTCATCTAAAGACGACGTGCAGCGAGTGGTTTATGAGGAGATGGTCAATTGGTTTGACGCCGAGATTGCTGGGAGTTTTGAAAGCTATCAACTAGTTGCGGAAGAGATCTGGATGATTTGGAGACGGGAAGATGGTGTGGATCGATAAGTCTCTTAATATTGCGACGGGAAAGGTCGTGAGGTTGACAGTCCCGGCGTTCCTTTCCGATACTCCTCTTTGTGGCGAGAGTTTATGATCTGGCGATGACGCACAAGCTGGACGCGGATGATTATTTCATTCACCGCGTGCAGGAGGCTTGTGCCCGTGCCGGGTTGAACTTTTTCCTCATCGAACCCGCTTGGGCGGAAGAGTACCTTGCCAAGCTGGAGCGCAAAGAGATCTGGTCCCGAGTGGTGCTCAATATGCAGAGCGAACACCATGATCCGAAAGAGGTGTTTCATCGCATCATCCGTCGCTCGCAAGAAATGGGGGCCAAAGTGATCGACCCGCCGGACGTGGCCATGGCGGCGTGTCATAAAGCGATGGCGCATCAGCGATTGCTTTCTGCCGGACTGGATGTGCCTCCGACCGTCATCTTGGATCAAGATACCGCCGGGCAATGGCCGAAATTGACGGCTGAACAACTGGCTTTGCTGGAACCGCCCTTCGTTATCAAACCTGCTTTGGGCTATGGCCGGAAAGGCATTCTCCTGAATGCTCAAGGCAGCGAAGATCTGCAGAAAGCGGCGACATCTTGGCCATGGGGACCGTATCTGTTGCAGAAGCGCATCGTGCCGCGTGACCTCAATGGTGAACCGGCCTATTTCCGTGTCTATCATGTCTTCGGTTCCACCTGGATCAGTTGGTGGAATTGCTTCACAGATAAGTACCGTCTGGTGACCGCTCAAGAAGAGACAGATCTGAAACTGGCACCGTTGCGCGAGATAGCGAAGCGATTGGCTCAAGTGACGGCTATGAATTTCTTTTCCACAGAAGTCGCACAGACTGAGGTGGGTGGGTTTGTCCTCATTGATTATGTGAACGATCAGTGTCATTTATTGACGCAGACCGCGAGTCCGCAGAATGGCGTCCCGGATGAACTGGTGAACGCCATCGCGGTGAAACTGGTCGAAGCTGCCAATCGACTGCGTAAGGCATGAAGTGGCGCTGCTGCAATATTGAATATGTTTTCCCACGACCGGCTCTGGTCATGGGCATATTGAACATCACACCCGATTCCTTCTCCGATGGCGGCCGATTCATCGATTTGGACGGAGCTGTAGCGCATGCACAAGAGATGATCCGCAATGGCGCAGAGATCATCGACATTGGCGGTGAATCTACCCGTCCAGGAGCACCAGAAGTATCCAGTGAAGAAGAAAAGCGGCGAGTTCTGCCGGTCATCAAGCGATTGCTGGCGGAAACAAATGCGACCGTTTCGATCGATACCCAAAAAGTCGAAGTCGCCCAAGCAGCTCTGGAAAGCGGGGCGCAGATTGTAAATGACATCGCGGCGAATCGGGAGGACGATGCCATGTGGCGGTTGGTGGCGGAAAGTGGCGCCGGTTACGTAACCATGCACATGCAGGGAACGCCGCAAACGATGCAATCGAACCCGCATTACACAGACGTGGTGGCAGAAGTGAACGTTTTTTTTGCCGATCGATTGAAACGGATGGCAGCGGCGGGCGTATCACTAGAGCAAACAGCCTTGGATGTAGGTATTGGATTTGGCAAAAAACTGGAACACAACTTGCAATTACTGTCCGGTCTGCGGCAGTTTATCGGGCATGGGAGACCATTGCTGTTAGGCGTCTCCCGGAAGTCTTTTATGAAAACTCTTTTGGGGCTGGATGTCAGTGAACGTCTCCCCGCGACTTTGGCTTGCACAGTGGATGCCATAGGGCAGGGGGTGAACATCATCCGGACGCATGATGTGGCTGAGACCACGCATGCCATCCGCATGACAGAGGCGATCTTTCAACGACGGCGGTAGGGAAAAGAATGTGGCAGATCATCCAGTTTGTATGGCGGCCAGTGCTGGAGATTCTCATCCTTACGGTGGGAATCTACTACGTGCTCGTCTTCATGCGCGGTCTGCGTGGCACGCGTGGCTGGGCGGTAATCACCGGGTTCGTGGCCTTGTTGCTCACGCTGGCATTGGTCACCAGCATTTTGGATCTGCGAGTCTTGCGCCTTTTGCTCGGTACTTTCTCCACCTTTTTCGTTTTGGCGGCATTGGTGATATTTCAACCAGAATTGCGCCGTCTGCTCGCCGAATTGGGCAACCAGCCTTATTTCAATGATCCTGGAGAGGAACGCGAGAATATAGAGGTGCTTATCGAAACGGTTGAGCGGTTGGCAGATGTACGCATTGGAGCACTGATAGCCATAGAGCAATCCATTCAGCTTGAGGATCTGGTGGAGTCGGGCATCAATGTGAATTGCGAGGCCACACCGGAAATGCTGGAGACGATTTTCTTTCCGAACAACGCCATCCATGATGGTGGCGTGGTGATGCGTGGTGATAAGATTTTGAAGGCTGCGTGTATTTTCCCGCTCACGCAGAAGCAGGGATTGGAGAAATCAATGGGCACGCGCCATCGCGCTGCCATCGGGATGTCAGAGGAGTCGGATGCCATTGTAATCGTGGTATCAGAGGAAACCGGAGCGATTTCATATGCATACAAGGGACATCTCGAACGGAGGGTGACGGTAGAGGTATTGCGGTCATTCCTGACATCCATTTTGATCAAGCGCCGTGAAAGCAGGGCGCGCAAGCATTGGTTCAGGCTCTTGTGGAGGCGCATTCAGGAGAACGTGGCTGCACAAAGCCGGAGAGGAGGCTCCTGATATGGCCGTTCAGGATCTTATAGTGAGGGATTTCTGGTGGAAGATGCTTGCCTTTGTGCTGGCTACTCTGATTTGGGCGAACTTTGGTGGCAAGCTGGATGACCGATTGGAAGTGGATCAGTCCGGACTCCATCTGACAGAGATCGGAAGAGAAACCAATGTTCTTCCGATCATGCCTCGAGACGTAACTGTTGGTGTTCTGAGGTCGGCAGATTCCTTGGATTTGTTCAAGGTGGAACCAAGCCGGGTCAAAGTGGTCATCAAAAGTGAGGCAGGACGTTTGAAAACGCTCAACCCTAAACTAATACTTGCCTTCGTGGATGCAACAGACATGAATGAAAAGCCAATCGGAACGGCAACCACAAGGCCAGTAAGTCGTATAGTGCAGTTGCATCTGCCTTCAGGTGTTGAGGCGGTTTCCGTAGAGCCGATGTCCGTTATTGTAGAGCGTATTTCACACGCGAATGCGCCAGAAACAGATTCTAAGAAAAAATAATGTCCTCCTCCAATCGTCGTATCTTCGGCACGGACGGTGTCCGTGGTCGGGCCAATGTAGAACCGGTGACAGCGGAGACCGCCTTGAAACTGGGCCGGGCCGCTGCTCATGTGTTCAAACATCTGGAGAGCCAGTCGCGCAGCCGCGGACGCCATCGTATCGTCATCGGCAAGGATACGCGCATCTCCGGTTACATGCTGGAGAACGCCATCTCGTCCGGCATTTTGTCGATGGGCGTGGACGTGCTCTTCATCGGGCCACTGCCTACGCCGGGTGTTGCTTATGTGACACGTAGTTTGCGTGCTGATGCAGGCATCGTCATCACCGCCTCCCACAATCCTTACGACGATAACGGCATCAAGTTCTTCGGTCCTGATGGTTACAAGCTGGAAGATCCAATCGAAGAACGCATCGAGAACTTGGTTTTCAGCGGAGAGATCGAAAGCATCCGTCCTACCGCAGATGAGATCGGCAAAGCCGTTCGTATCGAAGACGCGTTGGGCCGTTATATCGAATACGCCAAGGCGTCCATCCCCAAAGGCATGACCTTGGATGGCATGCGCATCGTGGTGGATTGCGCGCATGGTGCCGCTTACAAGGCGACGCCTTGTGTGCTGCGCGAACTGGGCGCTGAGACTTACATCTACGGCAATCAGCCGGATGGTAAAAACATCAACAAGGATTGCGGTTCTATGCATCCTTCGTTGCTGTGCCAGAAGGTGCGGGAACACGGTGCGCACATCGGCATCGCACATGACGGCGATGCAGACCGTCTCATCTTATGTGATGAAAAAGGCCGTTTGATCGACGGTGATGATATCATGGCCATCGCTTCTCTCGACATGTTGGCGAGCGGCACCTTGGCGGAGAAGACGCTGGTTTCCACGGTGATGAGCAATGCCGGTCTGGATGCCGCCATCGTGCAAGCCGGTGGCAAAGTCATCCGCACGGCTGTGGGTGACAAGAACGTCATCGATGAAATGCTGAAATCGGGCTACAACGTGGGTGGCGAACAGAGCGGTCACATGATCTTCCGTGATTACAGCACTACGGGCGATGGTTTGGTAAGCGCATTGCAAATCTTGAAGATCATGAAGGCGAAGGATAAATCGCTTTCTGAATTGGCTGCCTGCTGGACGCGTTATCCACAATTGGTGACGAACATACGCGTGCGTGAGAAACTGCCTTTTGAAGAACTCAATGATGTGTTGGACCTCGTGAAAAAAGCGGAAGCAGAGGTGAAGCCCACGGGCGGTCGTGTGTTGCTGCGCTATTCCGGCACGGAGCCGAAAGCCCGCTTGCTCATTGAAGGCCGTGATAGTGCCACGCTCGAGAAGTGGTCCCAGCAGATCAGCACATCGATTAAGCGGCAGATCGGAGATTAGCCCTTAAAAGCCAAACTTTAAGCCAGCGCGCCGATTCGTATGAGGCAGAGCGCTGGCTCTTCTTTTGCTTGCGATTCTGTCAGATCCACTAGGAACTCGGCCACCCAATCGTTGTGTTCATCCGCATCGATGAGCATTTGCTGCACGCGCCACGTCTTTTTGTCTTCTGAAACAGCAACGTATGTATGACGGGCATTGCGCGCTTCAGGATCAAGGCGCAAATGACCGTGAACTGCGAAGTAAGCCTCAATGGCCGTGTGCAGACGATCGGCGTTCCAAGCCGTTCCATCAGCATCATCTGAGAAGGCGAGTTGTCCTAGGGCAGTTTCGTAATCTTGATTCACGAGCCCACGTAAAAAGCTGAAGATGCGGGTGCGGATGGAGGCGGTGAAAGCTTTCGTATCGCGTGTGATGTCCTTGTCGGCTTCTTCGGCTCCGGGCGGACGGATTTCCTTTGATTCGGCGCGTTGATACTGCGGATTGCGCATCTTTTCCCATTCATCCAGCAGACTGGAATCCACCTGACGGATCATGGTGCTAAGATACACCTCCATCTCGCGCAATTGATCGTTCTTCGCGGCATCAGGAACGGTTTGCGAAAGCACTTTGAAGACGCTGTTGATGTGGCGCAGCAGGACGCCTTCCGCGCGCTGCAATTCGTAGAGCTTGATGTAATCCGCAAACGAACGGAATTCCTCAAACATCTCGCGGACGATGGATTTCGGACGGATGTTTTCCTGGCCGATCCAAGGATGCTTGTCGGCAAACGCGTTGAACGTGGAATAGACGAATTCGCGATTCGGTTTCGGATACTCGCACTTCTCCAGTTCTTCCATGCGCTTATCGTAGTCGAGACCTTCCATTTTCATCTCGGCCATTTTGTCATCCTTCACGCGGTCGAGTTGCTTGCGCAGGATGATGTCGGGGTTTTCCAAGATGGATTCGACCAGAGTGAGCAGAACTAGTGCATAATCCGGTGCCTGCGGGTCCATCAATGGAATGGTATCCAGCAGATAGAGCGAGAGCGCCTGATCCATCGAAAAGTCTTCCTGCAAAGTGACATTCACACGCAGCTTCTGGCCGGGAGCTTGCGCCTGCTCGGGGGTGATGAACTCGATGATCTTGCGGTCGAGCAATGAACGGAACAATTGCCAGGCTCGGGCAGTGTGCGTCTTTTTGGCTTTCGGCGTTTCATGCGAACGACGTATGAGATCGCGCATGGCCACACAACCATCGCCCTTACGGCTAAGTACATTCAGCAACATGCCGTGCGAGACTTGGAAGCGTGAGGAGAGGCGTTCAGGCGGCGCGGCAATGAGACGCAGGAACGTGTTCTTGTCCCAATTGACGAAGTTCTTTTCCGGCGGCTGACGCTTCACCACCTTCTTGCCATCGCGCGCGGCTTTCTCGGCCAACTTCAGATTTTCAATGACGTGTTCCGGTGCTTGGGCGACCACCCAGCCGAGGTCGTCATAGCCTTTACGGCCCGCGCGTCCGCTCACCTGATGAAAATCACGGGCGCTGAGGATGCCAGTCTTTTGGCCATCGAATTTGCAAAGGCGCGTGAAGAGAACGGTGCGGATGGGGACATTGATGCCCACGCCCAAGGTATCCGTGCCGCAGATGACTTTCATCAGACCGCGCTGGGCGAGTTGCTCGATGAGAATGCGATACTTTGGCAACAAACCCGCGTGATGCAGGCCGATGCCGTGCCGTAGCCATTTCTTGATGTCGGGACCGTAGGGGCTGGTGAACTTGAAGCCTTCAATCGCATTGGCGATGGCGGCCTTCTCATCCTTTGAACAGACATTGATGCTCGTGAAGTCTTGTGCGCTCTGGGCAGCTTCCAATTGAGTGAAGTGAACGACGTAAACGGGAGCCTTGCCATCTGCGATGAGACTTTCGAGAGTTTTAGCGAGAGGCAATTCGGAATAGGCGAACTCTAGCGGTACAGGGCGCTCAACAGAAGAGACGGTCACGCTGGGGCGGCCATTGAGCTTGGTCAGTTCTTCTTCGAAGAAAGCAGTTTCTCCCAATGTGGCGGACATCAGGAGGAAGCGGGCTTGGGGCAGAGCGAGCAGGGGAATCTGCCACGCTACGCCGCGTTCACGGTCTGAGTAGTAATGGAACTCATCCATGATGACTTCACGGACGGAAGCCGCGGAACCTTCCGCAAGCGCGATGTTGGCTAGAATCTCAGCCGTGCAGCAGAGGATAGGGGCATTATGATTCACCGTGGCGTCACCGGTGCTAAGTCCGACATTCTCCGGGCCGAACTCACGACAGAGCGCCATGAACTTCTCATTCACCAATGCTTTAATGGGACAGGTGTAGATGGAGCGTTTGCCTTGGGCAATGGCTTTGAAATGGAGCGCAGCGGCAACGAGGGATTTGCCGGAGCCAGTGGGTGTGTTCAGGATGACGTTTTTCTCCTCGAACAATTCGAGGATGGCCGATTCTTGTGCGGGGTAAAGTTGCAGGCGGCGGCCTTCAGCATAGTCGAGAAATTTGCCAAGGAGCGCCTCGTTGCTGAGGTTCTCATCGCGCGGAATCAGGTCGTATAAAGTCGCAGACACGTTGGCGGGACTGTACGGGGTGAGTGGAGTGATGAGAAGTGCAGAAAGCCTGAAAATATGGGGCTGAAATGCCTCTGTTTCAGATGAGAGAATGCTTTCCTAAGTGGCTGGTGTTGCATACCTTCCCGGGCAACCATGAATTCGGCCCAACAGTTGTTGGAGTACTTGCGTACCCTGCACTTTGAACCGCTCACCATTTCCCGGGCGGTGGATTCCAAACGCCGGTTGGCGCGCGATTTCGATCCCAGCTTCCCGCTCATCATCCAGTGCTACTCTTTTCCGGCTTATCGCGAGATGTTGGGAGCCAATTGGCTGAACTGGCATGAGCAT
The DNA here is from genome assembly GCA_036405135.1 of Verrucomicrobiia bacterium. NCBI lineage: Bacteria > Pseudomonadati > Verrucomicrobiota > Verrucomicrobiia > Verrucomicrobiia bacterium. The sequence goes on from DASWYF010000024.1 coordinate 148,989, forward strand.
CTGGAGATGATTTTGCCCGTGACGGGTTCAGGGCGGTTTCGGCTGGGCGATCAAGTGATGGACTTTGCGCCGGGCGATCTCTTGTTGGTGGATAACCAGAAGATGCATGGTATGCAGGACTTGAGCGGAGATCATCAATCACTCGTGATCTTTTTCATGCCGGAGTTCATCTACCGCATGGGTTCTTACCAATGTGATGCGGCGTTTCTCTCGCCGTTCTTTGAACGAGCGGATGCGGCGATGCCGATCTTGCGGGCGGGTGATCCTCAAGCGTCGGGCATTCATGCTGCCATAGCGGAACTGGTTAAGACCTATCAGAGCATTGGTGCCGCTCAGGATAAACAGGCCGCTTGCAAGCTGCATCTGCTGCAGGTGCTGCACGGTTTGAGAAAATACTTTCAAGTGCAGGGGACGGTGAGTCCGGGATACGCGCAGCAACGGCAGAGAGTGGACCGTTTGAAACGGCTGTTCGATTTTCTCAATCAGAATTTCGCGCAGAAGCTGCGTGTGTCGGAAGCGGCCACAATGGTTGGGATGAGCGAGACGCGGTTCAAAGATTTCTTCAAGCGGACGACTGGATCGACGTTTGCACAGTATGTGATCCAATTGCGGTTATCGCGGGCTTCGCAACTGTTGCGAGATACTGATCTTTCCGTGGCAGAGATCGCCGGGCAGACTGGCTTCTGCGATCAAAGTCATTTCGATAATCGTTTCAAAGACAGCTTCGAGATCAGTCCCAAGGAATACCGTCAAAGACATCAGCGACGTTTACAGGCAGCTTGATCGGATCGTTGTTTTTCGCCCGAAATCAGGACATGTCCATCCTGCGTATTGAGTGGACGTTTTTTGCAAACATTTGGACAAATAATCCAAGACCAAACGCAAAATCGGGTTTACCGTCCCGCAATCCCGATAGCCTGATGGCAGACGTATGGCTCCTCATCTCCTGAGGCGTTTTCGCAGGAACAGGTCGCTGCTGCCTGAATCGACGAACAACATAATGTTGCTCCGTTTTCCAACCATGAAGACCACCTCTACCGCGTCCCTTCGTGCCTTGATCTCACCTGCCTGGCGCTCGGCTTGTGCCTTGATGCTGCTTGCCTGTGCGGCGACAGCTTCTGCGCAGATCGTCCAGCCGACTTTCACTGCGGGGCAGATCAATACCATCGTCACCACCTTCAACCAGACGAATGCGGGCGATCGCGTGACCATCGCTGATTACCAACACGGTCAGCTTTACATGGCTGCTGGGTCCGCAGGTACAAACGTGCGGGACAGCTGGTGGAACATAAACAATCCGCTCAGTCCGGTGTTGGTGCAATCAATCGTGGGCAACCACGACAAACCGCACAATATCGCGTTTTGGAAAACCTATTTCACGGAGGCAAATAATGGCACGACGTTGCGCATCTGGGATTACACGACGCGCACACAGGTGGGCACACGGAATGGCACGGTGAACAGTCTCTGGGATTTCGTGCAGGCGCCATATGCGTACACCGGTTCGCATGGTTACACGACAGGTTCGAAGATCGAGATATGGAATGTGGATAATCCATCCAACATCATCAGCCTTGGGGCGGTGGATACAGGAACGACGCCAGGTTTCCAGATCGGTGCGGTGAATGCGCTGGGAAATATTCTTACCGGTTCCGGCACAGAAGCGCCGGGCATCGCGGTATATGACATCAGTGATCCGGCGAATCCATTGCTGCTGGATAGCCGGGTGGATGGAACGAACATGAACTACACCGCGCTGATCTATGGCAGCCGCGTGTATAACTGCGAGCGCGCTGGCATCCGCGTTTATGATTTCAGCAATCCGAATAACATCCAGCTCGTGGGTAGCGTAGCGACAGGTGGTCAGCCGCGTTACTTGGTGTTCAAGGATGGCAAAGGCTACTGCGCTCCGGGCAACAACACGATCAAGGTATTCGATGCCACGACTTTGACGGTCACACAGACAATCATCCCGGACGGCAAGGTGATGGATTTCGTTTATCCACTGGGCAACATGCTCTTGGTTGCTGGTGGCGGGAGCGGTAATGCCACGAATGGTGCGCGGTTCATGGCTTTGCAACAGGCACCGGATACGACAGGACCAGCCGTAGTTTACGGTTTGCCGACGAATAATGCGGTGAACATCGGCCTGAAATCCCGCATCGGCTTCTCGATGAGCGACCAGATCGACGTGAACTCGCTGACGACCAATACATTCATCGTGCGTCCGGTGGGCACGACGACACCGATTCCAGGCACTTATTCCACGATGATGGGCTTGATCAATTTCTCGCCGCTAAATCCGTTGGTGGGTGGCGTGACATATGAGGTGATCCTTACGGCGGGTGGTGTGAAGGATGTAGTAGGCAACGGCATTGCGGCCCAGCACCGCATCACCTTTACCACCGTGCAACCAGTGATTACTTCAGATGGATTGAATCATCGCTGGCCGATGGATGGCAACTTGCTGGATGTGGTGGGCGTGAATAGCGGGGCGAACAACGGGGTGACGTTCACCAATGGATTCAATGGTCAGGCGGGTGCGTTCAACGGAACGAGCCATGCAAATCTTGGAGCCATAAATTTCAGCAATAATTTCACGATCTCGGCTTGGGTGTGGGTGAATACGGGCACGACAAATATTCAGACGATCATGGCGAATTCCTCCGGCGGCTTGAGCAATGGCTTCCGCCTCTTCGTGAATACTTACAACACGGCCGATCGTTCGGTGATGTTGGAGACGGCGAATGGAACAGTGATGGATTCTGCCCGCACTGGCGGCGGAGTGGTGACGCTTGGGGCCTGGAACCATATCGCCGCGACAGTGAATCGCACGAGTGGCACAGCGGCGATCTATGTGAACGGCACAAACTTTACGACGGATGGCACGATCAGGACAGATTTCTCCATGAACGCGGTGACGCACATGGGCCAGTTCACGAATAACAGTTTTCGTCTCTCAGGCCGGTTGGATGAGGTACGCACCTATAATCGTGTATTGACCTCAGCAGAGATCGGTACGTTGAACATCATGACGCATCACTGGCCGATGGATGGAGATTTTGTGGATTATGTGGGCTCGAACAACGGCTTAAACTTCGGTGCAGGTTTGACTAATGCAGCGCGTATCGGCACGCAAGCCGGTGTGTTTGATGGGGCCGATTATGTGGATGTGGGTGCGTTGAATTTGGGCAATAACTTCTCGATCGCCACTTGGGTGCGATTGGATGTGGGGGCCACGAATATCCAGACTTTGGTAGCAAACTCTGCCGGTGGTGCAAGCACGGACGGCTTTCGTCTCTACGTGAACACCTTCAACACGAGTGACGGGGCAGTGGTTCTTGAAACAGGCAACGGCACAGCCAATAACAATGCACGCACCAGCACGGGGGTGGTGGGAACAAATGGCTGGGCGCATGTGACCTTGACGATGAATCGCAGCAGTGGCACGGCCGTGATCTATGTCAATGGTGTGAACGTGACCACGGATGGTAGTGTGGTAACAAACTTCACCAACAGTTCTGCCATCCATTTGGGGCAGATGGCCAGCGCGGGATTCCGTTTGCGCGGGCGTTTGGATGATGTGCGAATCTATAACAAAGTGTTGTCACAAACAGAGGTGACGACCTTGCTCACAGCCAGTGGCAATACCCCGCCAGTCATCACTTCGCTGGTTTCTTCAGCAAGCAAATCATTGGTTAATGCGAACGTCACTTTCACGATCAATGCCACAGATGCGAACAATGATGGATTGAGTTATTCGTTCGATTTCGGCACTGGAGCAGGACAGCAGCCGTTCACGTTGAACAAGTCGGCTTCCTTCACTTACACGAATGCAGGTCGCTACACGGTGTTTGGTCGTGCGCGGGATGCCAGTGGCACGGTGACGACAAGCATGGTGCAGGTGGTTCACTACACGTTGACGGCGACCAATGCCGTGGCTTCGAGCCAGATCATCTATGACAATTCACGCACCAAGGTGTGGAACGTGAATCCGGATTCGGACACGGTGACGCGCATTGATGGCAATAGTCTGGCGAAGGATTTCGAGATCGCCGTGGGCAAGAAGCCCCGTTCGCTCGCGTTACGCCCAGATAATTCCGAAGTGTGGGTGACGTGTGAATCTTCTGATGAGATCTATGTGCTCAATGCGAACACGGGAGCATTGGTGCAGACGATCGATACACCACGGGGTTCTCGACCGATGGGTGTGGCTTTCCAGCCGAACGGGGCGGCGGCTTATGTCACTTACATGAACACCGGCTTGTTGGCGAAGTGGAATCCTTCCACGAAAGCATTGGTGGGCACATTGAATGTGGGACAGCAACCGCGGGCCATCTCGATCTCCGGTGATTCCACGCGCATCTTTGTGGGCCGCTTCATCTCGCCGGTGAATCCATTCAATCCGGGGGCGGAAGTGGGTGAGGTGCGTGAAGTGGGTGTGGCCAGCTTCACGGTCACTCGGACCTTTACGCTGGCGCACAGCACCACGCCGGATACGGAATCCTCCAGTCGTGGCACACCGAATTATCTCACGCAGATGGCGATCTCTCCGGATGGACGGCGGCTGTTTGTGCCGTCCAAGAAGGATAACGTGGATCGTGGCACCTGGCGCGACGGCAATGCTCTGACGCATGACCGAAGTGTGCGGGCGATCGTCTCGCAACTCGACTTGATCAACAATAACGAGGCACTGGCATCGCGAGTGGATATCGACAATCGCTCGTTCCCGCACGGCGTGGTGTTCTCCCCAGTGGGCGATCTGGCGTTTGTGGCCATGCAAGGCAATAACGAAGTGCTGATCTTGAACGCTTACACAGGTGTGGCGGTAAGCGGTTTTAAACTGGGGAATGAGTTGTCGCCGCAGGATTTGGTGATGAAACCGGATGGTTCACGACTCTACGTGATGAATTTCATGACGCGGAGTGTTTCCGCTTATAACATCTCAAGTATCGTCGCAGGGACCAGTTCCGAGGCCACGCCGTTGGGCGTAACGAACGTGGTCGCTACGGAAAAGCTTTCGGCCACGGTGCTCAAGGGCAAACAGATCTTCTACAATGCCGCGGATGAGCGCATGTCTGCCGAAGGTTACATGAGCTGTGCATCCTGCCATCTGGATGGCGGTAGTGACCGGCGTGTGTGGGACTTCACGGATCGTGGCGAGGGCTTGCGCATGACGACCGGATTGGAAGGGCGTCGTGGGATGGGCCATGGACGCGTGCATTGGTCCGGTAACTTCGATGAGATTCAGGACTTCGAACTGGATATCCGCAATGCCTTCAATGGTACGGGCTTTATCACGAATGGCGTACCGAACAGTTCGTTGGGAGCAGCGAATGCAGGACGCAGTGCCGACCTCGATGCATTGGCGGCGTATGTGGCTTCACTCACGAAATTCAACCGCAGTCCTTTCCGTAATGCGGATGGCACGCTGACCTCAGATGCCGTGGCGGGCAAGGCGATTTTCACGCAACTGAACTGCGCTTCCTGCCATTCCGGCGCGGACTTTACTGACAGTACGGGTAATGTGCTGCGTAATGTAGGGACGATCAAAGCCTCTTCCGGTCAGCGCCTTGGGGCAGCTTTGACGGGCTTGGATACGCCGACGCTGAAAGGATTGTGGGACAAGGGGCCGTATTTGCATGACGGTTCGGCAACGAACTTGATCGATGTCATCACTACGCAGAATCCGAGCAACCAACATGGGGTGACGAGCGGATTGACGACTACGCAACGAAATCAGTTGGTGGCATATTTGCAACAGATCGATGATCTGGAAGTCGGTGGCATGACGCATCTGTGGCCGTTCCAGAACAATGTGAACGATGTAGTGGGGACGAACAATGGTACAAACAACATCATTGGCTATACGAGTGGTCAGGTTGGGCAGGCGGCCCAGCTTAACGGGACGAACTTCGTAGGTGTTGGCCAGATGAATCTGGGTAGCAACTTCACGATCGCTTCCTGGGTGTATATCGACCCTGCAGCGACGAATATTCAAACCATCATGGCGAATTCCGGTGGGGGTTCTTCCACGGATGGTTTCCGTTTGTTCGTGAATACTTGGAATACAAGTGATGGGGCGGTGAACTTTGAAACGGGTGATGGCACGGCGGGTAACGGTGCGAAATCTTCCACCGCCAAGGTCATGCCCAGTGCGTGGAATTTCGTGGCGGTGACGGTGAACCGGACCGCAGGGACGGCGGCCATCTACGTGAATGGCACGAATTACACGGCGGATGGCAGCATCACGACGAACTTCAATGTCACGAATGCAGTGTTCATTGGGCAAATGGGCAACGCGGGCGGCAATCGCTTGCGGGGCATGCTGGACGAGGTGGCGATCTTCAATCGCAGTCTGACGACGAACGAGATGTCCATTCTGATGAGCGGAGACAATTCGCAGTTCTTGATGAGCATGATGGGCGGCGGAGGAGGAGGTGGCAGTTCCATGATGTTGATGCAGATGCCTTCTGGTGGCGCGAAAGAGTCAGCGCGTTCTACATCGTCCGGTGGAGCATTGCCGCCGCCATGGCTGGCACAGGATATCGGTGCAGTCGCTGTTGTCGGCAGCGAGAGTCATGACAATGGCAGCTACACGATCAGCGGTTCAGGTTCCGGCATCTGGAACACGAAGGATGAGTTCCGTTACGTCTATCAAACTGCCACGGGCGATTGCGATATCCGTGCGCGTCTGAACGGTGTGGACGGGGATGTCCTGGCCCGTGCAGGTGTGATGATCCGTGAAACGCTGAATCCAAATTCAGCCCATGCTTCCATGTTGATCACAGGTAAGCGACAAGCACTCTTCGAACGACGCTTGGGCACGGGTGGAACGACATCGGTCGCGAGCGTAACCGTTCCGGAAGGGGATGTCTGGGTAAGGGTGCAACGCTCCGGGCAGAAGTTCACTACTATGGTGTCCAGCGATGGCGTGAAGTGGGTGGTGATTGGTTCAGTGCAGATGTCCATGTCGCAAAATGTTTACATCGGTCTGGGAGTAAGCAGCCATGTGGATGGAATCATCAGCACGACTACGTTGGATGACGTGACCGCAGTTCCTTGATATCTGCTCAGGTCAATATGTTTAGCCTTCATACAATCAACAAAAAGACCGTGCTGGCAGTTGGTGCCAGTGCGGTTCTGCTGGTTGTGTGGGCGGTGCGGAGCGTATTGGACAAAACTCTGGTAACGACGGAGCGGACGGTAGCTCAGGAAATGGTGAAAGAAATGGACTCGGCGGCGATGACCATACGCCCGCGCAGGTCAGGAGAATTCTTTGCTGCACAAAAGGAAAAGCATATCGAACGGTTGCTCAAAGGAATCATGGCGGAATTGCCTGAGCGGGATGAGTTAAAACGGAGTGAATACTTTGTTCGAAAGGTCGAAGAACTGGCAGAGGAAGATGCACCGTCAATTCTACAACGATTGGATGATCAATTGCGCCATTCCGAATTTGGCACGTTGTTATTGCGTCGATGGGCTGCGAGCAGTCCGGAAGCTGCTGCATTGTGGGTATTGGGGCTTCCGGAGGGAGCAGAGAGGGAGGAGTTGTTGATCCAAGCGGCCATTGTCTGGGGAGGTCAGGATCATAAGGCGGCGAGCGAATGGGCGGGAGGATTGGCGGAGGGAGTGGAGAAGCAGAAGGTCTTACAAGTCGTGGTGGAAGAAACCATTCGGCAAGATGCTCCGGCAGCTTTGGCTTTGCTGGGAGCATTGGCGCCAAGTTTTGAACGTGAACAGCTTGCCGTTCGTGCGCTCAATGAATGGGCGACGCAAGAGCCGGTGGCGGCTTTGCAGTGGGTGGCGACACTTTCCACTCAGAGCGAACAGCAAATCTATAAGGCAGGCATGGTGCCGGTGATAGCCAGCATCGATGGAGCTTCCGGGGCACGACTGGTGACATCGTGGTTTTCACCCGGCCAGGAACAGCAATGGATGGCTGTATCCGTGGTGCAACGCTGGGCGCAGCAATCGCCAGAAGCGACAGCGGAATGGGTGATGAAATTTCCCGAAGGTGCCATGCGGGTGGCTGCGCTGGATAATCTGAAACGCATCACGGATTTGAAGATTTCAGAAGATGTTCAGACTGCAGATATTTCAACACCGCCTTGAGCGGAGTTTCGGAGAGTTAACGGAGGATAACGGCTTTTTGCGTTTTGATGACGGAGCGGATAAGTTTGCGGTGTGGCGAAGCCGGAAACATTGGAACAACTGCTCCAGCGGGTGCGGGCTTGCACGGTGTGTGCAGGGCAGTTGCCTTATGCACCCAAACCCGTCTTGCGTGCGCTACCTTCGGCGAGATTGATGATCGTGGGGCAGGCGCCAGGTCGCAAGGTGCAGGAGACGGGCATTCCGTGGAACGATCCTTCAGGAGATCGTTTGCGTGATTGGTTGCAACTCAGCCGGGATGAGTTCTATGACGAGTCACGCATCGCTATCATCCCCACGGGGTTTTGTTATCCGGGCAAGGCGAAGTCAGGTGATGCGCCGCCCCGTCCGGAATGTGCCCCTTTGTGGCATCCGCTATTGAGAGCGGCTTTGCCTGAGGTGAAGCTGACGTTGCTTGTGGGCAGTTATGCGCAGGCTTATTATCTCGGCAAGCGCAGCAAAGGCAGCCTTTCCGATACGGTGCGTGCGTTTAAAGAATATTTGCCGGAATTTTTCCCGTTGCCGCATCCGAGCCCGCGCAACCGGCTTTGGCTGCGGCAGCGCCCGTGGTTTGATACGGAAGTGCTGCCCGCTCTGCGCGAACGGGTGAACCGCATTCTAAATAAATGAAGTTTAACGGCGACGGCGGTTGCCCCCACGACTACCACCACTTCTCCCGAATGAGCTGCTGGAGCTGGGCAATGGAGCGCGGCTGCCTTGGGCGGACATGAACTGGCTGCTGCTGGAGGGCAGGGTGCGTTTGCTGCCGCCTCCGCCTTGACCGCTTGGGCGTTTGGAACGGGAAGAGTGATCTTGCGAACGTGAGGGTTTACCGTGTCCCGAAGGACGATCGGAGAATTTGCCACCACGATCCTGACGATCAGAAAACTTGCCGCTGCGTTCTGGGCGTTCAGAGAATTTACCCCGGCGTTCCGGTTTGCTGAAACGATCAGATTTGCCGAATTTACCGGGACGTTCCGGTTGCGATTGTTCGTAACCACGTTGAGACGGGCGCGAGCGTGCCGACTCTTGGGCAAACTTTCCTTTGGGCTTGGCGGCCTTGGCATCGGTGGCGAGCTTGAAGTCCACTTGCTTCTTGAAGCTGTCCACCTTGGCAATCTGCACTTCGACCTTGTCACCCAAGCGGATGACTTTGCGGAAGCGGCGTCCTACGAGATTATTGCGCTGGGAATCGAAGACATAGAAGTCGTCCTCAATGGAGGAAAGAGGCACGAGGCCGCTCATGGCAAGGCCGGTGACATCCACGAAGAAACCGAAATTGCGAACGTCAGTGACCAGAGCGGGATAGCGCGGGGGCGTTTCCATCTCCAATTGCGCGCGGAGATAGGCGTACATCTTCACGTCTTTGCTGTCGCGCTCGGCATCGGCGGAATTACGTTCTGTCTCGGAGATGTGTTCAGAGGTTTCCTTGAGCGAATGCTGCTTGCCATGACCGGTCTCGAACAAGGCGCGATGTACCACGAGATCCGCGTAACGACGAATGGGCGAGGTGAAGTGCGCGTATTTCTCCTTGGCCAATCCATAGTGACCGAGTGGCTCCATGGCATAACGCGCGCGCATCAATGACTTCAAGAAGCCGATCTTCAAGGCAGGGCCGATGGGCAGGTCCTTGAGCTTGGCCATGAGCTTCTGGATCTCTTCCTTCTTGCCGAGGTTACCGCAGGGGATGTTCTGGCTCAGGACGTCTTCGCGGTATTCGGCGAGACGTTTCGGATCCGGCTCCTCATGCACGCGGTAGATGGCGGGCGTGTTACGGCGCATCAATTCACCGGCAACGGCTTCATTCGCCAAGAGCATGTATTCCTCGATGAGTTGATGGGAGACGTCGTTCTCCATCTTCTCGAGACGAAGGACTTTGCCTTTTTCGTCGAGGCGGATCTTGGTTTCCGGGAAATCTAGTTCCAGCGAACCGTTGGCAAAGCGAAGGCGGCGGATCTTTTGCGCGAGCTGATGGGCGTGATGGAGCATGCGCTCGATATCGTCATCAGCCGGTTCACGTTGCAGGATGGCAAGGACCTCCTGATAGGTGAAGCGGCGGTGGGAGTGGATGACAGCGGGATAGAAACGGCTCTTCAACACGCGACCATCATCGGAGACGAGGAATTCGACGCATTTCGTGAGGCGATCTACGTGTGGCTTGAGCGAGCAAAGTTCATTGCTCAGAGCCTCGGGTAGCATGGGGATGACGCGGTCCACGAGGTAAGTGGAGTTGCCGCGCTTGCGTGCCTGATCATCAAGCTGCGTGCCGGGCTTCACGTAATGAGAGACATCGGCGATGTGGACCCAGAGCTTCCATTGGGTTTGGGAGACGCGCTGGAGGCAGATAGCGTCATCGAAGTCTTTGGCGTCATCAGGATCGATGGTGATGACGAGGTGTTCCCGGCAATCTTCGCGTCCGGCGATCTCTTCCGGCTTCACGGCGTTGCCGTAAGCACGGGCTTCAGCGAGGACTTCGTGCGGGAAGCTGAGGGGGAGGTTGTATTGGCGCAGGACGGAGAGCATGTCCACGCCTTCAGCATCGGGTGCGCCGAGGATTTCAACGATTTCGCCTTCGGGATTCGTGTGGCGTGATTCCCATTCTTTCATCTCCACGACCACTTTATCGCCGATGTTCGCCGGGCGGCCGACATCACGCGGTTCGGGCACGTAGACGTCATGCGGGAAACGCGGATCATCCGGAATGACGTAGAGGAACGAACGACCACGTTGCAAGGTGCCGACGATGCGGAGGCGTTTGCGGTCAAGAATGCGGATGACTTTGCCGGTCGGTTGCTCGGTCGATTCGCGCAGACCTTTGGCCTTTACATTCAGGCGCACGAGCACGCGGTCGCCATTCATGGCGGTGCTGGTGTCGCTTTCACTGATTGAAATCTCGCCCAGGTTGTCATCGTCCGGGCGTAAGAAGCCTCTGCCGCTGCGATTGATGCTGATGCGGCCGGGGATGAGGTCGGCTTCCAGCGGTTTGATGTAGCGGTTGCCTTTGACGCGCGCGATCTGGCCGCTGTGCTCCAGTTGTTGCAAGGCTTGTTGCAATTCCTGCTGGCGCTTGGGCGGGAGGTGCAGGAAGCGCAATAACTCGGGCACATTGGCCGGGGTGTAATTCTTCTGGCCAAGCAACTGCAAGACACGCTGGTCCAGTGGTTCGTGGCGGGGAGACGCGGGCTTGCCCGAACGTTTAAGGGGGAGATTCTGATCGCTCATTCTATGGTCTGTTCGCTCGTTCTTTGGCGTTTTGACCAATGTGCGCCAAATCCGGCCGCACTGCCAGCACGGATTCGAGGCAGTGTTCCGGCGGTTCCCGGACTGGAGGCATTATTCGATTGAAAAGAGAAGGGGTGAAAGCATGATTGGCGGCGTTTTGGATACTGCGATTGCCAGTGGAAAGTCCAGCGCGGCCGATCTTTCGGCGACCGCTTGTTGCAAATGGGCGTGGCTGGTGATGGTGGCGTTCGGGGTGCTTATCCTTTGGTTCACTTTCAAGGACATCCAGGATCCGTTGCTGGACCGGCATTCACACCGGCAGACGTACACGCTCATTTCAGTCCATTTCATGTTAAGCGAAGGGGCGTGGTTTCCCCATATCACGCCGGTGCAGGGTCCTGAATGGGCAATCCCGATGGAGTTTCCTTTTTACCAATGGGCGGTGGCCGGGGTCGTTAATTTGACGGGGCTGTCACTGGAACTGGCGGGTCGGTTGGTGAGTCTTTTGTTTTGGTGGCTGGTGTTGTTTGAACTGTTCCGGGCACTGCGCCATTTTGTGCCTGGGCAGCTTCAGCGGACTGGTTTGGTGCTGATGGTGGCGGCCGCGCCGACATCGATTTACTGGTCCCGCAGTTGTCTGATCGAGGCGATGGCGCTCTATTTCTCAGTAGCATTCGGCGCACGTGTTTTGAGCGCCGTGACCTTGAACAGGGCTTCCGACTGGGGCTGGGCGATGCTGTTTGGCGGTCTGGCGGCTTTACAAAAGATCACCACTCTGTTCGTGATGGAAGTCGGGGTCGGGCTCGCACTGCTCTGGTGGTGTGGGCGGCGGTGGAAAAGCACTGACACGCGACCAATCGCAAAGAAATACCTGTGCTGTTTTCTTCTGCTCGGGGGGTGGACGCTGGCGGTGGGAGCGGGCTGGGCTTACTGGGCCGACGGGGTCAAGGAGCGCAATGTGATGGCCCGGGAGATGACTACGCAGGCGGGCTTAAGGGCATGGAATTACGGAACTGTGGAGCAGCGGCTGGCGCCTGACACCTGGAAACATCTGGCGAGCAACATCACCTTGGGGTTGTCCGGCAGCACTCCGGGCATGGGCTACAAGCTGCCGCTGCTGCTGTGGGCGGTGAGCTTAGGACTGACACGCCGCCGGCTCGCCGAGCAAGGGCTGCTGGTGATGGCGTTCCTCTCGGGGCCGCTGGTGTTCCTGAATCTCTATTACGTCCATGAGTATTACCTGATGGCCAACGGTTATCTGCTGTTGCTGGCGTTGGGAACAGCCGTCGTGGCACTCTGGGAAGATCCTCGCCGCCGGTTCAGGCAAGCGGGCTGGTGTTTAATGGTATTGTTGGTCGCAGGACAATTGCACGCGTATCCGCGGTATCGTTCGTTGCTCCTGGCGGAGGTTCCCCCGAGGCGGCAGTTCGAAGCGGAGTTCCGAGCGCTGCTGGACGGACGGCTGCCACCTCAGGAAACTTTGCTGGTGTATGGACATGCGGCGGATTCCGCCGTTGCGTTCTATGCGCGTCGCAAAGCAATCATCGATGAACCCAACTGGCCGCCCGAAGATGTACGCATGCAGAAAATGCTGGGCAAACTGGCGCCTGATGAACGCATCGGGGCGATGATAGTGGCGGGTGAGCGACGGACGAACAAGATGTTTCTGCGGGAGCGGATAGAGGCGTTTGAGCTGGAAGAGACACCGAAGGGCAGTTTCTGGGGGGATGTGTATTTCAGGAAGCAGCCATCATCCTTGAAATGAAAAAGGCCCGCCTATGTGGGCTGGCCTTTTGCAAGGGAGCAGGTGTGTTCACTTCTTCAGCTTGGCGACGGCGTCTTTCATCTCGGCGAGATGTACATCGGCCTTGGGCACGTCGGTGACGTGGACGATCTTGCCGTCTTTATCAATAAGGAAAGATGCGCGGCGGGCGATATTCTTGCCCGCTTCCCGGCGGACGCCATAGGCATCGGCGATCTTGCCATCCGTATCGGCGAGCAGAGGGAAGTTCAGGTTATGTTTAGCGATGAAAGCCTTGTGGCTCTCGGCGGAATCGAAGCTGACGCCGATGACCTCGACACCATCTTTCTTCAGATCACCCATGCGATCGCGCAGGCCACAAGCCTGGGTGGTGCAACCCGGGGTGTCATCCTTCGGGTAGAAGTAGAGGAGGATGGCTTTTTTGCCGGTTTGGTCGGCGAGCTTCCAGGGCTTGCCGTCCTGGTCTTTGCCTTCCACGGCGGGGGCCTTATCGCCGACCTTGGGCGTGGCTGCCTGGGCGTTGAGGGCCAGCACCGCCGCAGCGGCGCAGGCGAGGAGAGTTCGTAACTTCATATAGCGAGAGTGGTTATATGTATGTGTGCTTGGGAACGGCGGCAGGCTAGCCGAACGGTTCCCGGTGTCAAATGTCCCTCATTGGACGATGGGGAGGGTGATTTGGTTCAAAGGGAAAGAGTTTCAAGTTTTCAGTGTTCAGTTTTCAGCGGGAAAAAGCCATCGGCCTAATCTTGGCTGGAGGGAAATGTGAACTCAACTATAGCACCCGTACGGATGGATTGTTCCTCCGCTTCACAGAGCAGGAGATCATTCAAGGCATCCATGCCCGTGACGACGGTGGGCTGGGTGCCAGTGCGGATGCAATCGCGGAAGTGGGTGAGCTCGCCGATGTAGCCATCGGGGCCATCGCAGGAGATGATCTCAGGCGGCTGACCTTTGACGAAGAGTTTGAGGGCCTCCTTGCCACGGGCGAGGTCGAAGTCGGCGGTGGCGCGCTCGAAGTTCACGGTGTAGGCCTTGTTGAAGCCGAAGCCGTCGGCAAAAGCCCAAGAGCCTTCTGCATGGACCATCACGCCGCTATCGTAAGTGTATTGGGCGAGGACGTGATCGACGGCTCCGCTGAGGCTGGAATAGCCGGTGGCGTAAACACTCTTCGGTGCGCCGAAGCACCATTGCACGAAATCGACATCGTGGATGTGGAGATCAAGCAGGGCACCGCCGGATTTCTCGCCTTCGAGGAAATTGTGCTGCCCCCAGCCGGGAGGTTGGGCCACGCGGCGGAAGCGCGCGCCGAGGACTTTGCCGTAGATGCCACTATCAATGGTCTGCTTGAGCCACCACCAGCCGGGCCACCAACGGGCGCACATTGCGGGGAGAAAAACGCGATCGGTCACGCTGGCGACGGCGAGGATCTCGCGGGCTTGCGCGGAGGTGCGGGCGAGGGGTTTCTCACAGATCACATGCTTGCCCGCTTTCAGCGCGGCGATGGCTTGGTCTTTGTGCGCCAGCGTAGGTGTGCAGATGTCGATGGCGTGGATGTCGGGATTCGTGAGCATTTCGGCGAAGTCGCGATAGCCACGCACCTGGGTCATGTCGAGCTTGAGCGGTTCTTGCGTGCCGATGTTCCCGGCGACATCGGAGAAGTCACCGTCGAGGCGGCGTCCGCTGGGACTGCAAAGGGCCGCGACGCGAATGCCTTCCACCTGGCGGTACGCCTTGATGTGTGTGGCCGCCATGAAACCTAGACCGACAATGCCGACGTTGATCATGGGGAAATCTTTAACCACAGATGATCACAGATGCACACAGATTTGTTTTGCAGTCAGGTTCTGCATCATATAGCCGCAGAAATGCTCACGGCGGTCCTTCATCCGCGTTCTGTGGATTATCTGAGCAGTTCTTTTGACGCTCCCGCCGCCCCTTCATTTAATCCGTCTGTGAAGTATTCAGGCTAGGGCTTGTTGGGTTTGTGAATCAGAGAAGCGACCACTGAGGCGATGAGAATTCCGGCGACGACGGCGAGTGAGAGCAGCGTGTCCAGCTTGTAGGGGGTATGGACGAGCAGCATCTTGATGCCGACGAATATCAAGATGATGCCCAAGCCGAGCTTGAGGTAGTGGAATTTGTGGATCATGCCTTCCAAGGCGAAATAAAGGGAGCGCAGACCGAGGATGGCGAACACGTTCGAGGTGTAAACGATGAAGGGGTCTTGCGTGACGGCAAAGATGGCAGGGATGGAATCGACAGCGAAGATGAGGTCGGTGACTTCCACGCAGATCAAGACGACGAACAGGGGTGTGGCCATGCGGATGCCATTTTCTTGAACGAAGAAGCGGTCGCCCTGGAAACTTTTAGTGACGGGGTAAACGCGTTTGAACCAGCGGACGACAGGATTTGCTTCTGGATGAATCTCTTCGTCATTCTTAAAGATCATCTTCAAACCGGTGAGGATGAGGAAGCCGCCGAAGACGTAGATGATCCAGCCAAATTTGGTGATGAGCACCGCGCCCAGTCCGATCATGGTGGCGCGCATGACGAGCGCGCCGATAATGCCCCAGAACAATACTTTGTGCTGATACTCCCGGGGGACGGCGAAGTAGGTGAACAGCAGGGCGATGACAAAGACGTTGTCCACGCTCAAGGATTTCTCGATGACGTAGCCGGTGAAGAATTCGAGCGCCTTCTCGGAGCCGGAAAAATGCCAGATGCCGGCATTGAAAACCATGGCCAGCGTGATCCAGACAGCGGTCCAGGTCAGCGATTCCTTGAGGCTGACGATGTGGGATTTGCGGTGAAAGACACCCAGATCGAGCGCGAGCATGCACAGCACGAAGGCGTTGAACCCCACCCATAGCCAGACATTGTCAGTATTCATGATTCAGTGATTCCATTTCAGACAAACACCCAGTATGGGGGTAAAACATGATTCCACTAATACGAAGTTTTTAATTCAATATTCCAAATAAACTAACTATAGGTCTTCCATGGACTGGTTGAACTATCATCATTTGCGGTACTTTTGGACGGTGGCGAAGGAAGGGAGCTTACGCATGGCAGCGGAGAAACTGCATGTCTCGCAACCCTCCATCTGCGCGCAGGTAAAGGCGCTGGAGCAGTCGGTGGGAGAAGATCTTTTCAGGCGGGAGGGGCGGAGCCTCGTGCTGACGGAGACGGGGCACATGGTGTTCGGTTATGCGGAGGAGATATTTTCACTGGGGCAGGAGCTGGCCAGTGCGGTGAAGCAATCACCGACCTTGCGCAGGCAGAGGTTGAATGTGGGGATCGCGGATTCATTTCCCAAGTTGTTGAGCTATGAGGTGCTGAAGCCTTTGCTGGAAAGCACACCGGCGGTGTTCCTGAATTGTCGTGAGGGCAAGAGCGAGGAGTTGCTTGGGCATCTGGCGACGCATCGGTTGGACATTGTATTGATGGATGAACCGGCGCCGACGACGCTGAAGTTCAAGGCGTTCAACCATGCGTTGGGGAGTTGCGGGCTTTCCTTCTGTGCGCAGAAGCATTTGGCGAGAAAATTGAAAGGGGCGTTTCCGAGGTGTCTGGATCAGGCACCAGCACTGCTTCCAGCGCAGTCGTCCAGCATCCGGCGGTCGTTGGACAAGTGGTTTCAATCGGTGCGGGTGCAGCCAGCGGTCATCGCGGAATTTGATGACGCGGCGCTGACGAAGGTGATGGCCACGGGCGGTGCGGGTTTCATTGTGGTGCCGACGGTGGTGGAGAAGGAGGCGGTGGAGCGTTACAAGTTTCAGGTGCTGGGCCGGACGAAGGAGTGCCGGGAGCAGTTCTTTGCGGTCACGGCAGAGCGGAGGATGAATCACCCGGCGGTGGTGAAGCTGACGGAGCAGGCGAAGAAGGGGTTGTTTGAGTGAGGCGAGAGCCTCCTGGCGCCGGGTGCTACGGCTTAATGGGGAAGGTTTTCAACCGAATGGGGTCAAGCGAATGAGGGGAAAACATCGAGCATTGAGAAGAGGGAGGTTAGCGCCGTCTGACGATGGCTACGGTTTAGTGCGGGACCATTCGAGGCCGGGGCGGTCCACGCGGAATTGGACTACGCGGCGGTGTTTGGCTTCGGTGACGTAGGCGGTGCGACCGTCTTTGCCGCCGAAAGCGATGTTGGTGGGATGGGGGCCGAGGACGTCGATCTCTTGGAGTATTTCGCCTTTGGGCGAAAGTTTCACGACGGTGCCTTTGCCGTGGCGGGTGATGTAGAGGTTGCCATCGACATCGCAGCGCATGCCGTCGAAGCCGTGGTCATCGAACTTTTTCAGGAGGCGTTTGTTGGCGAGTTTGCGCTCGGGGGTGATGTCGAAGGCCCAGACGTTGCGTTGCACGCTTTCGTTCACATAGAGGGTTTTTCCATCAGGGCTGACTTCGATGCCGTTGGTGGTGCCCATGTCAGTGGCGAGGCGTTCGGTGGTGCCATCGCGATCAATGCGCCAGAGCTGGCCAGTGCTGGCTTTCCAATTCGGATCGCTGGCGTAGAGCGTGCCATCGGCGGCGATGGCGAGGTCATTCGGCTGATTCATCGCGGAATTGTGCGCGAAGACGGTGATCGCCTTGGTCTTAGGATCGATGCGGAGGAGGTTGTGCTCCACGTAATCGGCGACATACATGAAACCGGCTTTATCGAAGCGGATGCCGTTGCCGGTGCTCTTGCCGGGCAGGGTGACGAAGAGTTCGGTTTTGCCGTCGGGCGTGACTTTGCCGATGGTTTGCTGGCGGGCGAAGTTGACGGCGTAGAGATCGCCTTTCGCATCGCAGGCGGGGCCTTCGATACCGCCGGTAAAGCTGTTCGTCTCCGTCAATGGCTTGGCAAGGAAGAGGGGCTCGGCGGCGGACAACAGGGCGGGGATAAGAATCAGGAGTGTCAGCAGCGCTGGCATGAGGCAAGAGTAATGCCATGATGGCGGCAACGGCAACGGTATATCTGCTGGCTGGAAGTACGGCAGCACGAGGCAGCGTGCTTGGTCGTTCCGCTGGGCCAGCCAAACTGGCCTATTGCTTGCAACCGGGCACGCTTGCGTTTTGCCGGATTCTTTGACACCGTAACGACTGGTTCAACTATTCTGTCACGCTGTATGAAACAATTTCTGCTTTGCCTCCTGGGTCTCGTTCTTGTGGCGGTCCAGGTCCAAGCACAGCCGGTGATCATCGGTGGCAGTGATCCATTGCGCGGTGGTGGTGGCAATACCATACGTAATCTGCGGGTGACGGAGAAGACTGCCGATGGCACGGAGGCGGTGCTGACGATGGAGTATTCATATGATGGCAATCTGGGTGCCTCGGCGTTTGTGGTGCCGGTGATCCAGAAGAAGGGTGAGAAAGGGGTGTCCGCATGGTTCGGAGCTGATCCGCAAACGGTGGGACGTGGAAGGGGTTTGATCAGTGTGAAGGTGCGTTTCTTCAATGATGAACCGGGAGTTCCTGCACAGCTTACGACGGACTCAGTGAGGGTCATGCTGATGAACAGTTCGAAGCGTGCGGTGATCACGTCCATCCCGTTCCTTACGACGGTGCAGTGGGGCAGTGCGGATGCGAAGAAGCTGGCGGTGGCGGAAAGTTCGGAGAAGCCAAAGACCAAGGCGCAGATGGAGGCGGAGGCAGAGGCGGCAAAGATCGAGGCTTCACGGCTGAAAGCGGAATCCGAGGCGAGGGCGCGTCAGGAATTGGAGAAGCGTGCGCAGGCAGAAGCCAAGGTGCGGCAGGAAGCGCAGATAAAGGCGGAGGCGGAGGCGAAACGCCTGGCGGAGGAAAAGGTGAAAGCCGAAGCAGAGGCGAAACGATTGGCGGATGAGCGTAAAATGGCGGAAACCAAGGCGAAAGCGGAGGCGGAGAAACGAGAACAGGAACGCATGAAGGCCGAAGCGGATGCGAAGCGATTGGCGGAAGAGAAGGCGGCGGCGGAAGCCAAAGCAAAAGCGGAGGCGATTAAGCGTGAGCAGGAGCGTTTGAAAGCTGAGGCGGAAGCGAAGGCCCGGGCGGAGGCGGAGGCAAAATTGAAGGCAGCTGAGATGGCGCGTGAGGCGGAATTGAAGCGGTTGGCGGATGAGAAACGCAAGGCGGAGGAGATGGCGAAGGCGGAAGCTGAAGCGACCAAGCGCAAAAAACTGGAAGAAGAAGCGAAGATGCGCGCGGCGGCAGAAGAAGCGGCGAAGAAGAAGGCGGCGGAAGAAGCCAAGAAGGCAGAGGAGATCCGGTTGGCATCCGAGGCGGCAGCGAAGGAAGCAGCGCGTTTGAAGGCGGCTGAAGAAGCGCGGATGAAGGAGGAGGCGAAGGCGCAGGCGGATCTCGAAGTGAAGCAGAAGGAATTGGAAGCGAAGATCGCAGCGGTGAAGGCGCGCATCGCCGAGGCGGCGGCGGAGGAGGCGAAGGCGAAGGCTTTGGCAGAGGCTGCGCAGAAGAAAGCACAGGAACTGGCGGATGCGAGCGAGAGCGAGAGCAAGAAGGCCAAGGTGGCGGAACAGCAAAAGCTGGAGGCCGAAGCGAAAGCCAAGGCAGAGCGTGAAGCGGCGGAGATCGCGTTGAAGAAGGCGGAGGAAGAGGCAGTGGCGCTGGCCAAAGCGAAGGAGCAAATCAAGAAGCAGGCGGAGGAGGCGGCGAAGCTGGCCTCGAGCGCGACGGCAGTCATCGAGATCCCGCCGGACATCAAATCTCAGGTCTTGAATCTGGATGTGGTGAACCGGAGCCTGGACCGCAGCGAGATGACCATCGGTGTGGAGTTCGATTACAATGACAAGTTCGGTTCCAAGCCCTTGTTGGGAGTGGCCGTGGCGAAAACAGGTCTGGCGGAGGCGAGCGAGTATTTCACGGCTGAGCCGATGGAGATCAAGAAATCGCGCAAGGAGACGGTGTTGGTGCCGGTGAAGTTCCAACCGCCTTCCGGCAGGGCGGCCAGTTTTAACAATTATGCGACGGATCGCATGTTGATCTATATGGCGGACGGGGCGACGGCCAAACAGGTGAACCTGTTCGCGGCGACAATGTTCCTGGTGTGGCGTCCGCCCACTGCTCCCGCAGCTGGTCCGGGCACAACAGCAGCAGCTCCGGCCAAGGCGGTGACGGGGACGGTGGAGATCGACGCGGTGCGACAGGAGGATGTGTATACGGGGTACGTGACGGTGAAGTATTCTACAACGGGTAATTCACAGTTGCGGGTGAAGCTGTATCCCAAGGGCAAGCCGGCGGGCGCGGAGTGGTTCAAGGTGGATGTGACGCCGGTGAAGCAGGGCAGTGGCCTGGAGCTTTTCAAGGTGGCGGTGGATCCGCTGGCGAAGACGGAGTATGACCTGATCAACATCGATGTGATCGAGGTGGATCTGTTGAATGAGAGCGGGCAGGTGATCGCGACGAAGCAGATGGCGCAGACGATGAGCTGGGTGAAGCCGAGATAAGTGTAAAGTTTTCAGTTTCAAGTGTTCAGTTGGAAGCAGGTTTCGCGTTTCGAGTTTTTGCGCTTTGGTAGGCGATCCCCATGGGATCACGCTGTGGTAGGGTTTTCAAAGAAAGCTGGTTTTTCTTCGTGGGGTTCCTTGAATATCGCAAAAGCTGGGCTATTTGTTCCCGACGGGCTTTTGCTGGAAGGGTGAGGAAATGTTTTCTGAGAGACACGAGGGAACCGATGGCAGGTCAGGAGCGGTGAGGGCTGGAGTATTTGTGCCTGTCAGCGTTGCCGCTGTTTTGAGGTTCATGGAGGAGAGGTGGCGATGAATAGGGGACATTCCATACACCGGCGGATGCAACGGGTGATCGTATTGACCACCGGACTCTCGTTGGTGCTGGCGTGCGTGGTTTTCGTGTATCTGGAGTGGAGCAGTTCAATGGCGCAGGAGAGACAGTCGGCATTGAGCACGGCACGGATCACGGCGGATGCCTGCAGTGCGATGCTGGCTTTCAACCGGCCGGAGGAGGCGAAGAAGCTGCTGGATGCTTTCCGCGCGGAACCGGATGTGCGCATAGCGGCCCTGTATGATGCGAAAGGAAAGCTCTTCGCCGAGCACCGTGCATCCGATGCGGTGATGCCGACGCCGGTATCTCCGGAACGGGAAGGTTCCCGGGTGGTGAGCCGAAGGCTGGCGGTGTTTTATCCGGTGATAGAGGACGGCAAACATTTCGGCACGTTGTTCCTTCAGGTGGATCTGCGGGATACGTATGCCCAGATGGAACAGTATGCATGGATCACATTGCTGATCTTCTCGTGTGCTTTGGGAGGCGCCTATTTTATCGGGCGGGCTTTGCAAAGAACGATATCAAATCCGATCCTTTCGCTGGCGGAAACGGCGCAGTCCATTTCACGGGAGAAAGATTATAAGGTGCGGGCACGGACAGGGCAGGAAGGGGAACTGGATATCCTGACAACGGCGTTCAACCAGATGCTGGACACAATCCAGGACCAGCAGGCGCAGTTGCGGGTGGAATTGGCGGAGCGAAAGCGGGCGCAGCAATCAGAAGCGGCGGAGAGGGAACTGCTGGCGACGACGCTGGAGAGCATTGGTGACGCGGTGATCGCGACGAATGCGGAGGGCAAGGTGACATTCCTGAACGGGGAGGCGGAACGGCTGACGGGATGGAGCAACCGCGACGCAGCCGGGCGTCCGTTGCCGGAGGTGTTCAGGGTGATCAGTGAGGAGAGCCGTTTGCCGATCGAGAATCCGGTGGACAGGGTGTTAAAGACCGGGGCGGTGGTGGGTTTGAAGCATCAAGCACTCCTTATAACGAAGGATGGGCGGGAGACACCGATCGACGACAGTGCGGCGCCGATCCGGCAGGGCGGCGGACCGATCAACGGGGTGGTGCTGGTGTTCCGGGATTTCACCGAGAAAAAGCAATCTGCGGATGAGCTGAAGAAGGCGCACGACCGGTTGCTGGCGGCATCGCGGGCGAAGGATGATTTCCTGGCGGCGTTGTCGCACGAGCTGCGCACACCGCTGAATCCGGTGTTGTTGCTCGCGAGCGAGGCGGCGGAGGATATGAAGATGCCGACGGAGGTGAGAACATTGTTCGCCACGATCCGGAACAATGTGGAGCTGGAGGCGAGGCTGATAGATGACTTGCTGGACATCACGCGGATTACGCATGGGAAACTGGTGTTGAACCTGGACTATGTCGATGTCCATTCGATCCTGGGGGATGCGATGGCGATGGTGCAGGCGGAGCTGGACCAGAAGCGGATCACGCTGAGGGTGCGATTGGGGGCAGAACAACCGGTGATGAAGGGGGATGCGGTGCGGTTGCAACAGGTGTTCTGGAATGTGTTGAAGAACGCGGCGAAGTTCACGCCGGAGGGCGGAAATGTGACGGTGGAGACTGCCACCATGGAGGTGAATGACAAGGTGAGCATCCGCATCACGGATACGGGCATAGGGCTGATGCCGGAGGAGCGGGAGAGGATATTCGATGCGTTTTCACAGGGGGAACATGCACGAGGGGGAGGGTCGCACAAATTCGGCGGATTGGGGATGGGGCTGACGATCTCACGCAAGCTGGTGGAGTTGCACGGCGGGGCCATCCAGGCGATGAGTGAAGGGCCGGGTAAGGGGGCGATGTTTGAGATCGTGCTGCCGGTGCGGCAGACGAGGGGGAGCGTTGATAGCCTGTCAGAGACAGCCGTATCGACGGACACGGAGAGGATTCGGAGAAACACAGAGAAGCAGGCGGGCTTGCGGGTGCTTTTAGTGGAGGATCATGAAGCGACCCGGGAGGCGTTGAAGTTCCTGCTGACGAAGAGGAAACTGGATGTGACGGCGGCAGGTACGGTGGGAGAGGCGATGCGCGCTACGGAGGAGAATACGTTTGATCTGGTGATCTCTGACATCGGTTTGCCGGATGGAAACGGGTATGAATTGATGGGGGTTTTGCGCAGGAGGTATGGACTGAGGGGGATCGCGCTGACCGGGTATGGGATGGAGCAGGATGTGGCGCAGAGCAGGGAGGCCGGGTTTGTGGCGCATTTGACGAAGCCGGTGAGGATGGAGTCACTGGAGAAGGTGTTGGGGGAGGCTGTCAAGGGGTGAGCGTGGGGATGTGAATCAACCGATGGGGTCAAATGAATAGAGGAGAGAGTTAACCACGAATGGCGGGGAGCTTCGGCGGTTGTCGGAGATTGCCGACCTCCGAAAAATAGTCGGGGCACGCGGGGATGGCCGGGTTTCTTTCGCCGTTCTCTATTTTACAATTGTAGCGCGTTGAATTGGAGGCGCTTATGTTAAATCGTTTTTTTCTAATGGATTTTTGTTGTGTTCTTTTCGGGTTTTGATAATTTGTGTGCAGTGGCGAAGGGCCGTTAAATGTCTTGATGGCGGCGCTGCGGTGAATAAGGAGGCGGTATGGTCAGCCAGGAAAGTGCCAGACGGGAGAAGTGTCGTTGGGGGAATAGGTCTTATGGGACCGATGGGTCTAATAGGTCATGGGAACGTTCGATGCTGGCTGCATCCGGGGGCCGAGATTTTCAATTTTCGACGTTCAGAGGAGGAGCATTCAGTCAGGGACGGGGTGGAACCCGTCCTTACCAGGGGGAGGTTTTGGAATCGAGGACGTCGACGATCCGAAGTGAGGTTTGGGGCTTTGACGATTGGGGGAGGATGAGTAGATTGCTGCCAATGTTTTTGTTTTCACGTCCGCATGAAAGGAAGGGGGCACCCCTCATCCTCAATCCTTCTCCCCTCCGAGGGGAGAAGGAGGATTGGCGTGGCGTGGTTTCAAAGTGTGTCTCGTTTTCGGCTGCGGGTTGGTTGTTGTTAGGGGCAGGTTGTTCGCAAACTGCCAAAGAGTCCGAGGGCGTTACGAGAACAGTGGCTTTGACCAATATCACTACGAATTCCTCTTCTGTTGTTATGTCGCATAAGCATACGAATCGGTTGGCGAAGGAGAAATCGCCGTATCTGCTCCAGCATCAGCATAATCCGGTGGATTGGTATCCGTGGGGCGAGGAGGCGTTCGCGAAGGCGCGGAAGGAGGATAAGCCGGTGCTGGTGAGCATCGGATACTCGACGTGTCACTGGTGTCATGTGATGGAGCGGGAGTCGTTCGAGAGTGAGGCGGTGGCGAGGGTGTTGAACGAGCATTTTGTGTGCATCAAGGTGGATCGCGAGGAGCGGCCGGATGTGGACAAGATCTATATGACGGCGGCGCAGGCGTTGACGGGGAGTGGCGGGTGGCCGTTGAATTGTTTTCTAACGCCGGAGTTGAAGCCGTTTTATGCAGGAACTTATTTCCCGCCGGAGCCGAAGTATGGGAAGCCGAGTTTCGTGGAGCTTTTGCAACAGATCCATCAGGTGTGGGTGACGCGGCGCGCGGATGTGAATGAGCAGGCGGAGGATCTGACGAAGCAACTGGCGGCGTACACGATGCCGAGCAAGGATACGAATGCGCTGCTGCACGCGTCGATCACACAGAAGGCGTTGGTGTCGTTGAAGGAGGATTTTGAGCCGACGTATGGCGGGTTTGGCGGGGCGCCGAAGTTTCCGCGGCCATCGCAGCCGTTGTTTTTGTTGAGTGCGGGTTCGCGGCAGAAGGATGAGGAGGCGTTGAAGATGGTGCTTTTCACTTGCGAGAAGATGGCGGCGGGCGGGATGTATGATCAGCTCGGCGGCGGGTTCGCGCGTTACTCGGTGGATGCGCAGTGGCTGGTGCCGCATTTCGAGAAGATGCTCTACGATAATGCGCAACTGGTGCAGCTCTACCTGGATGCATATCTGATCAGCCGCGAGGAGAAGCATGCGGAGACGGTGCGGGATATCATCCGGTATGTGCTGCGGGATATGACGCATGCGGAGGGCGGATTTTATTCGGCTGAGGATGCGGACAGCGAGGGGCAGGAGGGGAAGTTCTATTGCTGGACGAAAAAGGAGTTGGAGACGTTCTTGAGTGCGGACGAGGCGAAGGTCGCCATCCGATACTTTGGAATCACGGAGAAGGGGAATTTCGAGGATCATAGTCATCCGCAGCCGCTGAAGAATCTGAATGTGTTGAGCATTGTGGATGCGAAGCTGACGGCGGAGGAAGCGAAGTTGCTGGCGAGTGCGAAGGAGAAGATGTTCGCCACGCAGAAGAAGCGGGTGCGGCCGCATCTGGATGACAAGGTGTTGGCGTCGTGGAACGGAATGATGCTAGGGGCGATGGCGCGCGCGGGGGTGGTGTTGGGCGAGGAGAAGTTTCTTACCGCGGCGGAGAAGAATATCGCGTTTCTGAAGGGCAAGCTGTGGGATGAGAAATCGAAGACGTTGTATCATCGCTGGCGCGAGGGGGAGCGGGATGAGGTGCAGCTTTTCGATGCGTATGCGTTTTTATTCGCGGGATCGCTGGAGCTGTATGAGGCGACGTTGAAGGCGGAACATCTGGAGTTCGCGATCGCGCTGGCGGACCAAATGATCGCGCGGTTTTATGACCAGGAAGATGGCGGGTTCTTCCAGAGCGTGGCGACGAAGGATCTGATCGTGAACGCGAAGGAGGATTATGACGGGGCGATGCCGTCGGCGAATTCGGTGGGCGCGCTGGCGTTGCTGAAGTTGGCGGCGATCACGGACAAGAAAGAGTATCGCGAGAAGGCGGAGGCGACGTTGAAGTTGCTATCACCGCGCATGCAACGGATGCCGCACGCAGTGCCGTATGCGCTATTGGCGATGGATTTTTGGACAGAGGAGCCGCGGAGGGTGGTGATCGCGGGGGACGCGAAGAGCCAGGACGCGAAAGCGTTGTTGAAAGCGGCGCATAGTGTTTATCAGCCGCACAAGGTGGTGCTGGGGAATGTGGGGCCGGTGGAGGAGTTTGCGAAGACGTTACCGGCGAAGGATGGGGCGGTGGTGTACTTGTGCACAGGGATGACGTGTCAGCCGCCGACGAAGGATGCGGGGAAGGTGAGAGAGATGCTGGGGAAATGACGAAGCCGGTTGCACCGACGGGCCAACATGAGGGAGAAAGGGAATATAGAGGGTGTTTTTTTGAGGGCCGATTCTCTTGAGGGGGCGGCAGTGAAGACCGAAGCTAGGTCAAAGCGGCAGCTTTGCCTCACCTTGATAAGGTGGCAAAGGTGCTATTGAGTGGAACGACGGGAGAAGAAGTCCTTGGTCCATGAGGGGGCGGACCAAGCGAGAAAGTAGGCGAGGGTAAAGAAGGCGAACCAGTTGCAGAGTTCATCGAAGGTGAAGGCGATGAGGTAGCCGTCGGGAACCTGGCGGAAAAGTTTCACGATGAACATATGCCAGAAGGAAAGAAGAATGGCGGCGAGGGTGAGCTTGGAAAGGAGGGCGATATGGCCGGGGTGCCTGGTCCAAGCGACGAGTTGGGGTAGTGTCAGAATGAGAAAGCTGAGGCGGTAGTCCCAGTTGTTGCCGAGGAAAAAGGTGCCGACGTAGATGGCTGAGCCAGCGCGGAAGGCATCGAGGTTGAGGGGGGCGTCAGCGGCTGCCGCAGGGAAATCCCGGCGACGGAGGCCTTGGATGGCGAAATAGAGGAATGGAAGGAGGAGGAGATGAGAAATGATTTTTACGATGGCGCCCCAGTTGGCATCGCGCTCGAGGATGGACATCCAATAAACGTTGGTGCCGTAGCTGAGGAAATTGGAGCGAGGCGTGGTGATGCTGAGGAGGCAGATGTCTTCCATGGTGGCCAGCGTGTAAAGCATCGCGACCACGAAGAGAACGGCGGAGTAGCGGAGGAATTTCTCACGGCCGAGTCCAATGAGAAAAAGCCAGGCGAAGATGGGGTAAAGTTTCAGCATGAAAGCGAGGCCGATGACGAGGGCGGCAAACATCGACGAGCGCTTAACGGAGGTGACGGCGAGGGTGATGAGGAAGAAAATAAAAAGATCGATGTTTCCGCGCTCGAAGCAAAGGAGTGTGGAGGGGGAGAGAATGGAGAGCAGTATCACGAACAATGTCCTGTTCTTCACCTTGGGAAGGAGCAGGCATATGCCGACGAAAAAACTGACAATAAGGGTGAATCCGAGAAGATTCGTGCAGGTGGAGTCAATGCCGAGTGCGAACAAAAGCTGCCAGACCCGAGGGTAATTAAGCGGACGTCCCCAAGGGTCGGCGGGGTTCTCGATCATGGGATCGTAACCGGCGGCGTACGATTCGGCGCCGTGGGTGATGACGCGGGCATCGGCGAAATGAGGGAACATGTAGGGGACATTCCAGATGTCCCAGGTGGCCTCGGGTCCACGGGAGTCAAAGAGGATGAAGAAAAGGACGACGGCAGCAATGCAGGCGCAGATCGCGTTGATCCTAGATTTCATCGACGAGTGGATTTAGACAGGATTTGCAGGATGGACAAGATAGATTCCGGGGGAAAGAGGGGAAAACATCGAACGACCAACATCCAACTTCCAACATCGAAAGAAGGGGTGGTTAGAGCCTGCGGTGTCGGCTGGGGAGGGGCCTCCTGAACGGCGGCTACGAGCTTGGGTCGAGAACGACGACGATTACGAATGGGAGCGGGAGAAATAGGCTTTGGTTTCGGTGCGGCTGAGAGAGTGGAAGGCGTAGGCGGTGGTGAGGGCGAAGATCAGGGTGACGGTGAAAACGTAGAGGCGGGCGATGTCGGGGATGGGGACGCCATTGGATTTGAGCTGAGTAAAGGGCACAAAGCAGATGAAGATGATGAACCAGAGGGTCAATATAGCAGAGGCGATGCGGGCGAGCCACCACGCCCAGCGTTGAGCGAGGACGAGGCCGAAGAAAAGAGCGAGGGCGGGCAAAAACAAAACGGAGGTCCAGTAGAGGACACGACCACCGTGATTGACGAGTCCATCGCTGAATTCCAAGGCACAGAAAGCGAGGAAGAGAATGCAACTGGTAATGACCATGCGCACAGGAGCGGGCAGGGGAATGGAGGGTTGGCGGGAGTATCGCCAAGCCAGAACGAGACCGGTGATGAGTGATATGGCGGCGATGATGGTGACGGTCAACGCCATCGGCTCACCAGAGGAGATTTTGCCGTGGCCGATCAAGGGGACGAGGGACGCGGCGGCCATGGTGGCGAGCAAGACACTGATCATGAAGGGCAGGCGTTTCATGGAGCCTCTCTTGCGTCATCAAACACTATTTTGCGATAGGAGCCATAATGGAGCGGTTCATGAGGAGCATGGCGCGGCTGTTATCCTGAGCTTCTTTGCGGAATTTCGTGAACTTCTCCTGTTCCTCGGTGTTGAGGAAGGTGGCGCGATTGGAGACGCGGGCGTAGATGTCATCGAGGAGTTTCAGGCTGATATCTGTTTGTTGTTCGGAGGCGATGTTGCGGAGGTTCAACATGGGAACGACCTGATAATCCGCAGGCAGACCGGCGGCGGCCAAGGCAGCTTTGGTTTCTTCCCGCATGAGCTGGGAGAACTGTTCTTTCTTCGCGGTCTTGGCTTCTTTGTCACCCGTGAGGTTCGCCTGAAACTGTTCGGCGGAGATAAAGGTGATGAGGTCTTTGGAATAAGCCTGATACTGTTCGAAGCCTTCCTTGCCGAGGAGCGTGAGCAGTTGATCATCCAGGATTTTATCTTGAGCGTTGAAGATACGGTTGATCTCGGCCAGAGAGTTTTTGTCCTGAAGCGATTGGGTGATGAGATCGATGTTATCCATGATGCCGTTGGCGAGCAGTTCGTTGAACTGATCGGACGTTTCGGTCTCGAGTTTCTGCTTTTTGGCGAACTCGCTGAAGAGCGCTTTCATGCCCATCTTTTGCTGGGACTGCATCATCTTGCGGGTGGCGGGATCGGATGTGATCTTGTTGATCGCACTTTTCTTGCCGATGGTTTCGTTATCGCGGCGCAAGACACCGACTTCGCCGCGCAAACGCAGGACTTCGTTGTTGGTCTGCCCCTTTTTCGCTTCAGCGAGCTCGGTAAGAAGAGCGTTCTGGCGTTTCGTGGCAGTGTCGCGTTCGCGTTGCAAGACGGCGAGCTGTTCCTGCATCGTAACCTGGTGCTCATGCAGGGCGGTATTCTGATTCCGCAAGTCGGTCACTTGCCGGTGCTCGTAGATGAGGGCACCGATGGTGGCGGTGAGGGCGGTGGTGACGGCGAGTTTTTGAAAGGTGGTCATGGCGATGGTCTGGGTGACGGTGGTCGTGACAGTGGTGGCGGCGGTAGCAGTCGCCGTGCTGCTCAAGGCAGAGGCGGAAATGGTGAGAACAAGCCCGGCAGGTGCGGCTTGAACGGCGTTTGCAGTGATGAGCAACACGAGGCCGCTGGCACCGATCTTCACGCCGCGTTGAGCAAAGGAATCACGCAGGCGATCCACGGCGCGGCTGACGCGTTTCTGGGCGGCTTCATCACTGATGCCAAGGGTTTGGGCCATCTCCTTGGCGGATTTGCGCTCGAAATAACGGAGCATCACGGCGTCGCGATCCGGTTCGCTGAGATCACCGAGGGCGGCGTCGAGGTGCGGGGCGATGTCTTCCCAAGAGGCATCGTTTTCAGCGGACAACAATTCTTTCATGGCGGATGCCTCCTGTTCGCGAGCGCGACGACGGACATCGGTGCGGACGGTTTGGGCGGCGATGTTCTGGGCGGTGCGATGCAGCCAGCCGGAGAGGACCGGGTGATCGGCGAGTTGCCCGGCGCTTTTGGCGAGAGCGACGAAGGCACCTTGCGTGACGTCTTGGGCGAGATGGGAATCGCAGACCATCCGCAGGGCGGCGGAATAGACGAGATCCATGTGGCGGCGGACAAGCTCGGAAAAGGCCGGTTCCGAGCCTTTTTCGGCATAAGCACGCAGCAATTGTGTGTCAGTCTGGTCGTTCACTGTATCTGATAGTAGCCGCTGGCGGGGAAATCGGACAGATGGGAATTATGAATTAAGAAGTATGAATGATGAAAGAGGAGATAAAGCCATAGTGTGCCATCACAGCAACTCCTTCAGCACAGATTTCAGTTCTTGGGCGGAGAAGGTGAGTTTGACGTCACATTTGCGGCATTGATAGGGGACAGTGCCTTTGAGCGAGGTCATGGGGCCTTGGCAGGTTGGGCAATAGACAGAGGTGCGGAAGCCGGTCGGATGTTTTCGGAACAAGGCTCCTCTATGAGGAACAAAAACCGGGGTGGCATCACGAGGTTCGCTTTGATCTGGATGCAATGACTTGTGGATGAAATCATCGGTCACACGGTCTTTTCTGGCGGTTCCCCAGTAGCAGTCGATCCAGCGGATAGTTTCCAGTGCTTCGGTGGTGCCGATGTTGATCAAGGCCTGCACGGAAGTTTTGAAGATGCCGTAGTTGCTGTGGCGCAAAACGGGTTGGATGATGCCGATCAGACGGGGATCATTTGGAACAATCTTGAGAAGAGCCACGATGGTAGGTTCGAAATTAAGTGGTGCGCCGTCCACCCATGGCGCAGTGGCGATAGTGATCAAGTCTTCGACTGCATCGTTCGCCTGCGGCCCCAATTTACCAATACTGACGGCTGCCCAGTAGCCTACGACTGATTCCGGGTCATGCAATGCACGGCGTAATGTCGGCAGATCGGCGATATCGGGACGATAACGGCTGTAAGCGTCAAACGCCTCCATGCGGTGAAAGCGATTAAAGTCATCCAAGACAGCGGCTAGCTGCGCTAAGGAGGGCTTTGGCGGCTTGGCTTTGGGCATGGCAGAACTTCATGGTGCCGATAAGAGGCGGATTAGCAAGGGTGAGGTGCGGTAGCCGCTGGAGGGATGATTTCAAACGAGTGATGAAAACGCAGAGTGCTACGGCGGACGTCGCGGACTGCCGGCTGGAATCCGGCAGCACGGGGCTTAGTGCTACGGCGAACTGTCCCGCTCATCACCCGTTTAAAATTGTACCCTCATTTAGCAGGACTGTCCTTCGTCTCACCGATCGCTTTGCTGAGCATGTTATTGGAGGCCAGCAATGGTCCGAAGAGGAACAAGGGGATGAGTATTTGCCATGGGAATTTGGTAGAGGCCAGGGAGATGCTAAGGATGCCGGGGATGACCATGGCGGCGAGCCAGAGCAGGGTGTTCCACTTCAGCATGCTTTTCTTTTCAGCAGTCGTCATAGGTTGTCCCGGTTGTTTGTTTCACGGTGAATTTGTGGAGCGACTTCTTATCCTATAGTAGCCGCAGGCGAAAAAACAGACAGTGATAATCCTCACCGTCACAAGTGAAGCTATACCTTAATCAACCATGCTGCCCAAAAGCAGAAGACCGCCACCGCCCAGCAGGGTGAGGCAGGAAAACACGATGCCCAAAATGGAGAACAGCTTTTTGCGGTCCTGTTGGAAGAGGCCGCCGATGCCGATGCCCAAGGCCAGAAGATTCATGCCGAGGATTACAAACAAGCCCAGGCCCAGGAATATCGCGACCGGGGAATTCTCATCCATTCCACCGGGACGTGAGGATTCCAAAATGCCTGCTATGACAATCAGGGCGACGAAGGAGATTCCCACCAGCATACTGAGAACGAACGATGCGATGCCAAGCGCGGAATGTTTCTGTTCCCTGTAAACTTCTCCGGTCTGTGCTGTATGATCCATTTCCATGCGCGATTTCCTGTTGTGCTCCTGTGATTGGAATTATTATTGGCTCAGGGAATGGATGTGTCCAGTGTGGTTTTGAAAAAGTAAAGAGAGCAGTCGAAATAGTCCATTTCAGCTTATTTAGAGCGGTTTTAAAATGCTGTGGACGATTGTTGTGTGCTGAGGTCAGGAACTGGCTTCACGGGAAATAAAGAGGGATAGTTTGGGTAGGGAAAATCTTCGGAGAATTCCTCAAAGCCGAACTCATCCCAAAATCAGAGCACCTTCTTCACTGTGGTATGTCAGCTCGCAATCAAGGTGATGAAAAGCATAGTGAAACCGAGTGTAGTTGGTATTGGTCTATACGCGTGCCTTGGAAGGTTTCAATCTTAGGGGGCTGAAACAGATGGCAGGCTCAATTGAAAAGTGAAAAACGTGAATTCTTGATGCTGAAAAATTAGGGCGAAATTGCTGGTTTCGTTCGTTAGTTGCTGGTTTGGAGTGGTTTAGGTGTCTGAAATAAAAGTTATCCACAGTATTCACATGGACAGCCAATGTCCTACCCCCTCGGGTAAGGTGCGAGGTATGAAGGTCGAAGTAGGAGGAAAAAGGGGAGTCGACTAAGAGGCGAGTGGGGCAGACGAAGCAAGGAGGGAAAGGTCGTCAGTGAGAGGAGTGAAAGAGGAGGTTTGCTCCTCTCGCTGATGATCGGGGACCGGTTGCACCGGTGGGCCGATAATGAAGGAGGCGTATTGAACATCGAAAGAGGGAGTGGTGACTAAGAGTGGGAAATCTAAGATGATCTCGAAGCAAGGGCAGAAGAAGGGCGATTTTGAAAAATCAGTAGTTTTGCTGAACTGGCCGAAGAAACTGTCGATAGGAGAGTTAGCATTGGGAATTGAGGGAAAATGGATGAAGCAAAAAAACCGTCATTTTCTGCAAGTTTTCGGTGGATTTGCGGAAGGCTTGCCTTACAGTCCGTCTCGGGCGGACGAAGCCCGTTGTCGGCGGAAACCATCCGGCTTCTGTCGTAACTCTTCCAATCCGTCCAGCGGTGCTGGACAAACCACTATTCCGAAAGCACTTTTATAATATGAGTGATGAAGCCATGAATAATTTCACGCCAAGGGCTCAGCAGGTGCTCGCTCTGGCGCGAAAGGAAGCTGACCGGTTTAACCACAACTTTGTGGGCACCGAGCATCTGCTGCTCGGACTCATCAAGTTGGGCCAGGGTGTGGCGGTAAACGTCCTGCAGAAGATGGGGCTCGACCTGGAAACGGTCCGCATGGAAGTGGAGAAGCAGGTGGGAACTGGGCCGGATCAGAAAGTCATCGGCAACATCCCGTATACGCCGCGTGTGAAGAAGGTTTTGTCCCTCGCCGCACGTGAAGCCAAGGCGCTAAATCATACCTACGTAGGCACAGAGCATATACTGCTAGGCCTGCTCCGTGAGGGTGATGGCGTGGCGGCGCGCGTCTTGAAGAATCTCGATGTGGATATCGAGCAGACGCGGCAGGAGATCTTGAAGGAGCTGGATCCGAACTTCAGCGCGCAAGAAGGTGCTGAACCGCCGCAAGGTGCGGGCGGTGGCGAACCTACCGGTGGTCAACCGGAAGGTGCGGGTGCTGGTGGTGGCAAGGGCGACAAGAAGGGCGAGGCGAAGACGCCTGCTCTGAAAGCGTTCGGTCGCGACCTCACAGAGATCGCCCGCAAGGGTGAGATGGACCCGGTCATCGGTCGTAAGAACGAGATCGAGCGCGTGATCCAAATCTTGTGCCGCCGCACGAAGAACAATCCGGTGCTGCTGGGTGAAGCTGGGGTGGGCAAGACGGCCATCGTGGAAGGTCTCGCGCAAGAGATCGCCCGGGGCAATGTGCCGGAGCTGCTGCGCGACAAGCGTGTGATCACGCTGGACTTGGCACTCATGGTCGCTGGCACGAAGTATCGCGGTCAATTCGAGGAACGCATCAAAGCGGTGATGGATGAGATCCGTCGCGCGAAGAACATCCTGCTGTTCATCGATGAGTTGCACACGATCGTGGGTGCTGGCTCTGCCGAAGGCACGATGGATGCCTCGAACATCATCAAGCCGGCCTTGAGCCGTGGTGAGATGCAATGCATCGGTGCCACGACGCTGAACGAGTATCGCAAGTACATCGAGAAGGACGCCGCGCTGGAACGCCGTTTCCAAAACGTGAAGGTGGAAGCGCCTTCCATCGAGGAAGCCATCCAGATATTGAAGGGCCTCCGTCCGAAGTACGAAGAGCATCACAAGGCTGAGTTCACGGACAATTCCGTGGAAGCAGCGGTGAAGCTCTCCGAGCGTTACATCACGGGCCGGTTCCTGCCGGACAAGGCGATCGATCTTTTGGATGAAGCGGGTGCGCGTGCGCGTATCGGTGCCATGACGCGTCCGCCGGATGTGAAGTCCATCGAAGACGAGATCGAAGAGATCAAAGTCTCGAAGGAACGTGCGATCCGTGAACAGGATTTCGAAGGTGCGGCCTCCATGCGTGACAAAGAGAAGCATGCGAAGGAGAAGCTCGAGAACATCCTTACCGAGTGGAAGACGAAGCGCGATGAGAAGCGCGTGGTCGTGGATGAAGATGACATCTTGAACGTTGTCGCCAAGTGGACGGGCATCCCGCTCAAGCGCATGGAACAGAGCGAAGCTCAGCGTTTGCTGAACCTCGAGAGCGAACTCGCTCGCGTGGTCATCGGCCAACGCGAGGCAGTCACAGCGTTGTGCAAAGCGCTGCGTCGCTCACGTGCGGACCTCAAAGATCCGAAACGACCGATCGGCACGTTTGCGCTGCTTGGGCCTACGGGTGTGGGCAAGACGTTGCTGGCGAAGTCGCTGGCCGAGATGATGTTTGGCGATGCGAAATCGCTCATCCAGCTCGACATGAGCGAGTATATGGAGAAGTTCACGGTGTCGCGCCTCATAGGTTCGCCGCCGGGTTATGTGGGCTTCGAAGAGGGTGGCCAGCTCACTGAGCAGGTGCGCCGCAAGCCTTACTCTGTGGTGCTTTTCGACGAGATCGAGAAGGCGCATCCGGATGTGATGAATATGCTGTTGCAGATCCTGGAAGAAGGTAAGTTGACGGACAGCATGGGACGCATCGTGGATTTCCGTAACGCGATCATCCTGCTCACGTCGAACGTGGGCGCGGAGACGATCAAGAAGCAGTCCACGATGGGTTTCGGTGCCGCGAGCGACGAGACGACTTACGAGCGCATGCGCGAGAAGATCGTGGAAGAATCCAAGCGCGCGTTCCGTCCGGAGTTCCTGAACCGGTTGGATGATGTGATCGTCTTCCGCCAGCTTGGCAAGCCGGACTTGTTCGAGATCCTTGGCCTCGAAGTGAAAAAGGTCATGGAACGTCTGAAACACCGGAACTTGAAGCTGGAACTGGACGACAAGGCCAAGGATTTCCTGGCCGAGAAGGGTTTCGATCCTGCGTATGGCGCGCGACCGATGCGCCGTGCGGTGGAGCGTTACCTCGAAGATCCGCTCGCCGAAGAGCTGCTCAAGGGCCATCTGACCGGCACCGAGCCGGTGCAAGTGACCGTGCTGGACGGCGCGCTGGTGTTCAACCAGAAGGCTGCGGCCGAAGGCGCGCTCTCGAGCTGATTGAATCAGTTCAGAGCGGTTAAGAATTAGCAAACGAACGCCATCCGGTCATCGGATGGCGTTTGTGTTAGGGAGGTTACGTTTGTGCGAGCGCGTTTATGGAACTTGGTAAAACTGGGACATGTGTTAAAATGAGGGGAAAATGGCAAACCGAGCTGGGCTGGAATATTGGATAAGCGGGCTGGGACGGTTGACGATCTTGCTTGGGGAGGTGTTCAAGTCCCTCTTTACGCAAAGGTTCAACTGGGACGGTTTCATGCAGC
This sequence comes from Verrucomicrobiia bacterium, assembly GCA_036405135.1. Lineage (NCBI taxonomy): Bacteria > Pseudomonadati > Verrucomicrobiota > Verrucomicrobiia > Verrucomicrobiia bacterium. The sequence goes on from DASWYF010000024.1 coordinate 184,487, forward strand.
AGATGCACTTCATCGGGGTGAAGTCACAGTCAGTCGTCTTGATCACTGGGGCCTTCACGGGAATGGTGTTGTGCGCGCAAACTTATTTTCAATTCCACAAGGTCCACATGGACTCGGCTACTCTGGCCGTAGTGAGTGTGTCCATGTGCAGTGAACTCGGTCCGGTGCTCACCGCGCTCATGGTTGCAGGACGTGTCGGTGCGGCGATGGCGGCCGAGTTGGGCACTATGAAAGTCACCGAGCAAATCGATGCCCTTCGTACGTTGGCGACACATCCCGTAGATTACCTCGTCGTCCCGCGCATGCTCGCGACCCTTATCGCGATGCCCTTGCTCACTATCGAATCCATTTCCATCGGCATCGGAGCCGCGTATGCGATCGGGGTGGGCTTGCTGGATATCGATGCCGCGTATTCGTGGCAATACGTCATCAAATATACGGATGTGAACGAGATATTCACCGGCATCATCAAGGCCACCATCTTCGGTGTCTGCATTGCACTGATCGGTTGTTACAAAGGCCTCTTTTGCGAAGGCGGTGCGGAAGGCGTGGGCAAGGCCACCACTGAGGCCGTTGTATACGCATCCATCACGGTGCTGATGAGCAATTTCTTCCTCACGTTGTTGTTGAACCACTTGTTACCCTGATGATCGAGACGCGTGAACTGTGCAAGAAATTCGGCTCCAATGTGGTGCTGGAGAAGGTGAGCTTTTCCGTACCGGAGTCGCAACGTCTGGTGATCATCGGCCGAAGCGGTACGGGCAAGAGTGTTTTACTAAAGCACCTCATCGGGCTCATGGAACCGGACTCGGGCGAGGTCACCGTGGATGGCGAGAAGATCACGGGCTTGGAAGAGCGCGAGCTTTTGCGTGTGCGCAGCAAGTTCGGGATGCTATTCCAGAGCGCGGCATTGTTCGATTCATTGAGCGTGGCGGAAAATGTCGGCTTCGTTTTGAAAAACGAAAGGAAACTTTCTGAGTCGGAGCAGCGCGAGAAAGTCAGTGAAGCGTTGGAGATGGTGGAACTGGCAGGCACGGAGGATAAGAGACCGTCTGAACTTTCCGGTGGCATGCGCAAGCGTGTCGGTCTCGCACGAGCGATCGTCTATCACCCTGAAATCATCCTCTACGATGAACCGACGACCGGCCTTGATCCGATCGTTTCCGACAGCATCGACAAGCTGATCCTGCGCGTGAACGAGAAGCTGAAGGCCACAACCATTGTGGTGACGCATGATATGCGCTCGGTGAAGACCGTCGCGCAACGGGTGATCATGCTGAGAAAAGGTCATATACACGTGGACACCACGCCGGACGAGTTGTTCTCATCCGAAGATCCGGTGATCCATCAATTCGTGAACGGCATCTCCGATGCCAAAGACAAGGATTTCGATCCATGAGCAAAGACAAACGAGAATGGAAGGTCGGGCTGTTCGTCATCATCGGCCTAGTGTTGCTGGGCCTTTTGCTGATGAATTTCTCCAAAGGCGCGAGCCTGTTCACCTCCACCTATGACCTGCGCATGCGCACGTCAAACATCGGCGGTCTGATCCCTGGCGCTAAAGTGGTGATGGCGGGTGTGCCCGTCGGCACGGTCCACAAAATAGAGCTGGAACAGGGTGGCAAGACGGTCATCGCCTTGCTGAGGATACTCAAGAAGTATCAGATACACGGGGACGCGCAGTTCTTCATCGAACAAGCAGGTTTCCTGGGCGATCAGTATGTCTCTGTGAAGGTGGACAAGAATGAAGCTCCATTGTTAGGCGATGGGGCCGAGGTCCAATGTCAGGAGCCTTTCAACATGCAGGAAGCAGCGCGCTCGGCTCAAGGGCTTATCGAGCGTGTCGATAAGATGGTGCAGCAGATCAATACTGCGGTGGATCGCGTGGATAAAGGGCTGCTTTCGGATGCGACCTTAAAGAGCCTCACCACCACCATCACCAATCTGCAAAGTGTCTCTGAAAAAACCGTTTCAGCGGTTGGACGGATAGAACAACTAGTGGAGACAAACGCACCCACATTGACGCGCTCTTTGAACAACGTGGCGGACTTCAGTGAGAAACTTTCTACGATGACAAACATCGTGAACTTCACCGAACGCCTGAACAAGGTGGCGGATGAGTTGCAGTTGACGATTTCAGAGAACCGAGGCGATATCCGGGAGGCGGTGAAAAACCTGGAAGGCGCGACAGAGTCCGCCAATGCCATCATGAAAGACATCAAGGATGGGAAGGGCTTGGCGGGCAGTTTATTGAGTGATGAACAATTACGGGTGGAGTTTGGTCAAATAGTGACCAATATCTCGATTTTAAGCAGCAATGTCGCCCGATTTGGCTTGTTGTACAAGCCCAAGGTGAACAAGAGTACGGTCAATCGGCCCGCAGAAAGTGTGAAACAGGTGTTTCCCCGGGCCAACGAAAGATAGCGAATGTCCATTTGGGTCATCAGAGTCCTGTTCTTGAGTCTGTCTATGCTGACTGGCTACGCCATCAGCCAGGTGCGCCCTGATATTATCGAGAACGCGCGGTTGGGGGTTGTGATCGGCTTCGGCTTTGGTGGGTTGCTCGTCGCCATCGATGAAATGCTGAAAGGCTTTTCATTGAGGGCGTTCTCTGCGGCCACCTTCGGTCTGATGTTCGGCAGCCTGATCGCCTGGATGATTGATCGTTCCGGTCTGTTCGTCCATGCGGAGGAAGCCAGCCGCTGGATGATCCGTCTCTGCCTGTTCGTAGGGTTCAGTTACATCGGCATGGTGCTGGCGATGCGTAGCAATAAAGAAGATTTCTCGCTCATCATCCCATACGTCCGCTTCGCCTCGCAGAACAAGCCGGATAATCTCCTTCTGTTGGATACGAGTGTGATCATTGATGGGCGTATCGCAGACATCATCGAGTCCAACTTCTTGGAAGGCGTCGTCGTGGTGCCGCGCTTTGTCCTGCGTGAACTGCATCAGCTTTCTGATTCAGGCGATTCCATCAAACGCAGCCGTGGCAAACGCGGCTTGGAAACATTGAGTCGCATCCAGCGGAATTCCAAGAATGAGGTGAAGATCCATGAAGGCGATTTTCCCGAAGACAAGGAAGTGGACTCCAAGCTGGTGAAATTGGCGAAAGCGACGGGCGCGAAACTTTATACGAATGATTTCAATCTGGGCAAGATCGCTGAACTGCAATCAGTTCAACACGTGAACATGAATGATCTGGCGCTGGCCTTGAAGCCGGTGATCCTGCCGGGTGATACGTTCAGCCTGAAGATTGTACGCGATGGCAAGGACAAGGGGCAGGGCGTGGGTTTCCTGCCGGATGGCACGATGGTGGTGGTGAACAATGGCCACGCTTTCATCGGTGAAAAAGTCGAGGTTTATGTGCTGAACCTGCTGCAGACCGGAGCAGGGGTGATCGTGTTCACCGAAATACGGAACAATAATCCGTCCGCAAACGCAGCGTGAGCTTATGTCTCTCGTCAAAGTTTATATGACCTTCAGTTCCGCAGATGCACAGCTCGTCTGGTCGCGGCTGGATGCGGCGGGCTTTCACGCGACGGTGTTTCATGAAGGCGCTGCCATGGCGCTGGATGGTTACGCTCTGGCTGCGGGCGGCATTCAGGTGAAGGTGCCTGAATCTGAGGCTGAAGAGGCCCGCGCTTTTTTAGATGCTCCGGTAAGTGAGCTGCCGGGCGATGATGATTCTGCTGCTTCATGAAGTCTTCCAATTCCGTTTTGTTGCGCCGCTTGCAGGCTCAACTTCCTGCCGGTGAATTGCGTCTCGATAACGAGACGTGCAAGGCGCATTCCGGGGACAAGTGGTTCGCCACCGGCATGCCTGAGGCCGTGGCGCTCTGCCAAAGCGTCGAGACCGTCAGCAAGGTTTTAGCCTTTGCCAACAAGCATAAGATTTACGTCACGCCACGAGGAGCCGGTGTGGGTTACGTGGGTGGCTGTGTACCGAAGCTCGGCGGTATTGCGCTCTCCGTCGCGCAGATGAATCGCATCAAGGAGATCAACGGTCATGATTTCGTTGCGGTTGTCGAGCCGGGTGTCATCACGGGCAAGCTCCAATCGGAGGTGGAAAAGCAGGGGTTGTATTATCCACCTGATCCAGCGAGCCGTGCGGACTGTAGCCTTGGTGGTAACATTGCGACGAATGCCGGTGGGCCGCGCTGCCTCAAATATGGTGTCACACGGGATTACGTCCTCGGTCTTCAGGTGGTGTTGGCGGATGGACGAGCCATTCGCTTGGGCAGCCGCACGCACAAGAATAAGAGCGGTTTCGATCTTTCGCGCTTCTTTGTGGGCTCGGAGGGGTTGCTCGGTGTGGTGACGGAAGCGACGTTGAAGCTCATTCCGCTGCCGCCGTTCCGTTCCTGCCTCTCGATTGGTTTCCGCTCGATGAAGGATGCGGCTAAGGGTATTCGCACGGTATTCGCTTCCGGTTTTCTGCCATCAGCTCTTGAGGTTGCTGATGCCTTTACACTCGCCGCTGCGGAGAAACGCACGGGCAGCAAGATGCTTTCTGGTTGTCGCGCGCATCTGATCATTGAGTTGGATGGTCAGGAGAAGAGCGTGCGGGGTGAAGTGAAAGCGTTGGTAAAGATTCTATCTTCGCTCAATCCGCTGTTCATCCAGCGGGCGAATGGTGCGGAAGATTGCGAAAAGATATGGCAATTGCGCCGTGAGTTTTCCTATTCACTTCGCGACACTGGCCTCACGAAGCTGAACGAAGACATCGTTGTGCCTCGTGGTGAGTTGGAGAATCTGTTCAAACTGGCTTCGGGCTTGGAGAAGAAACATGGTTGCCCAGTGGCGTGCTTCGGTCATGCAGGCGATGGCAATATCCATGTAAACGTGATGGTGGATTATAATCTGCCACAGGCTAATGAGCGGAGTGAAGCAGCGCTGGATGAGTTGTTCCAAGGCGTGCTGGCCCTCGGCGGTGTCATCACCGGTGAGCACGGCATTGGTCTGGCCAAGAAACCGTGGTGGCCGTTGGCCGCGAATCAGGATGTGCGCGATCTGCACTCAGCGGTGAAACGTGCGATGGACCCGAATGGTATTCTGAATCCCGGCAAGTTCGTTGAGTAGGAGATTGGCCGCAAGAAGCGCAGAAGGCGCAAAAAGACGGCAGAAACAAGTCTGCTGCTTTTTCAGTCCCGGAGGGAGGTCTGCCGGTAGCCACTGGTGACCAAAGGGAACCCGTGGTATGGAAGTGAGAAAGACGAGCCCCGGATGGGGCGATTGATTGAGGAAACTCAGAGTCATCCGCTCCTTCGGAGCGGGCAAACTAATTATCAATCCTTTCCACTAGTTGCGCTACGCTTCACTAGAGCATTTTAAATAAAGTTATAGCCACAAGAGGCGAACCAATTGAGCGCATCTTGTGGGGTCACGGCTGCCAAGGCTTGGCCGATGGCTGCCAGCAGTGCAGGTTGGGTGCGGGCTTCCAAGCTGCGGAGGATCTG